>NZ_JAGTJY010000111.1:0-20049 GCF_018195695.1 Achromobacter sp. Marseille-Q0513
CCTCCAGGGGGCGCCGCTGCGGACCGGCAAAGCCGGCTCCGCGCGGCCCCGATTGTGGGGCAGCATCTTATGGTGTCGATCATGGAGCACATTTCACGACGCCGCTGGGGCGCGCTATGCGCGTGGCGGCTTGCCAGCGGGCGCGGCGTACATGTAGTCGCGTCGCCATGGGTAGGCGAGGTCCGCCGGGAGGTCCAGTTCGTCGCTGCGGCCGGTGGCGGGGTGCTGGGCCAGGATCTGGTGCAGCGCGATCCAGCCGTGTTCGAAGGCCATGGCGCAGCCCGCGAGGTAGAGCCGGTAGGCGCGCAGCGAGCGAGCGCCCTGCTCGCCGCCCAGGATGCGCGCGGCCTCGGGCAAGCGGGCTTCCAGCGCGTCGCTCCAGGCCCACAGCGTGCGCGCATAGTGCGGCCGCAAGTTCTCCACGTCCAGGTCTTCCAGGCCGCCGTTGGTCAAGGACTGCATCACCGCGCTGACATGCGTCAGCTCGCCGCCGGGGAAGATGTACTTTTCGATGAACTCGCCCATGCCGTTGCCCAGCTCGGCGTTGTAGACGCCGGCGGCGGTGATGCCGTGGTTCATGATCAGCCCACCCGGCTTGAGCAGCCGGCGCAGCTTGGCGAAATAGCCGTCCAGCTGCGCCCGCCCGACGTGTTCGAACATGCCGACCGAAGCGATCTTGTCATAGGGCGTGGATTCATCGAGCCCGCGGTAATCCAGCAGTTCCATGCGCACGCGCCCGGCCAGCCCCCTGGCCTCGATCAGCCGGCTGACATGCGCATGCTGGTTGCGCGACAGCGTGATGCCGGTGGCATCCACACCGTAATGCTCGGCGGCCCACAGCAGCAAGCCGCCCCAGCCCGCGCCCACGTCCAGGAAGCGCTCGCCGCCCGACAGCCGCAGCTTGCGGCAGATGAGGTCCAGCTTGGCCTCCTGGGCCTGGGCCAGCGCCATGTCCGGCTCGCGGAAATAGGCGCAGGAATAGACCCGGCGCGGGTCCAGCCACAACGCGTAGAAATCGTCGGACAAGTCATAGTGGAACTCGATCTGGCGGGCATCGCGCTCGACGGAATGGCGCCACACCGACATGACCTTGCGCACCAGATCGGTCAGCCAGCCGCCGCGCGCGGCCTCCACCGGCGAGCCCGGCAGCATCGCGGAAGCGGCCGCCATCACGTCGCGCATGCCGCCCTCGATATCGATGCGGCCTTCCACATAGTCCTGCCCCAGCACGCCCACCGCGCCCTCGGCCAGGTGCGCGAGCGCGGTCTTGTCGCGCGCGGCGAAGCGGACCTGCGGCTCGGCCGCCCCCAGCACCGCGCCGTCCGGCAGCACCAGCTGCACGCGCACGGGCAGGTCCCGCAGCTTGTTTTCCACGACCGACAACAAGGGATTCATAGCCTCTCCTCTTCAAGACAAGACGAAACCCTCCCCCGAGCGCTACGCGACCCACTGTATCGGAAAACGCGCAGCAACTTCCTGTAAGGCAGCGCGTGATACATTTGCCGGCTTGGCGCAAGACACTCAACAGTCGGCAACCGCGCCCTCATGTCCCGCGACTGTTGCTCTCTCTATATCTTCATGTCCCCTATGCTTCCCTCCCGCGGCCTGCCTGGCTGGCTCATCCTCATGGGCGCGCTGACGGCGATCGGCCCCTTCGCCATCGACATGTACCTGCCGGCGTTCCCGACCATCGCGGCCAATCTGGGCGTGCCGCGCGGCGACGTGGAGCGCACGCTGGCGTCCTACCTGATCGGGCTGGCGCTGGCGCAGGTGTTCTACGGCCCGATGGCCGACCGCTATGGCCGCAAGCCGCCGCTGCTGGTGGGCCTGGCGCTGTTCATGCTGGGTTCGCTGGGCTGTGCGCTGGCCGGCTCGGCGCAGGCCCTGACCGGCTGGCGCGTGCTGCAGGCCATGGGCGGGGCGGCCGGCATCGTGATCCCGCGCGCCGTCATCCGCGACCACTACGAAACCCAGGAAGCGGCGCGTGCCATGTCGCTGCTGATGCTGATCATGGGACTGGCGCCGATCCTGGCTCCGCTGGCCGGCGGGCAATTGCTGACGATCGCCAGCTGGCGCAGCCTGTTCTGGGTGATGGTGGCCGGCGGCGCCATGCTGATGACCGCCGTGATCCTGATCATGAAGGAATCGCTGGCGCCCGAGCGCGTGGTGCCGCTGCGCTGGCAGACCATCCTGCACAATTACCGCGCCCTGTTCGCCCATCGTGGCTTCATGGCACACAGCCTGGCCGGCGGCTTTGGCCAGGCCGGCATGTTCGCGTACATCATCGGCTCGCCGCGCGTGTTCATCGAACTCTACGGCGTGCCGCCGCAGTATTTCGGCCTGCTGTTCGGCGCCAACGCGCTGTCGCTGATCGTGTGCTCGCAGGTCAGCGCGCGCCTGCTGCGCACCCATCCGCCGCGCCTGTTGCAGCGCCGCGCGCTGACCGCGCTGGCCTGCGCCAGCCTGGCCGCCGTGGCGTTGACCCTGGCCGGCTGGATGAGCCTGCCGCTGCTGATGCTCTGCCTGATCGGCTACATGGGCAGCCAGGGTTTCGTGAATCCCAACTCGGCGGCGCTGGCGCTGTCCGAGCAGGGCAAGCGGCTGGGCGCCGCCTCGGCCTTGTTGGGGACGGTTCAACTGTCCTGCGGCGCGCTGGCCGGATTCGCCGTCAGCGCCTGGCAGACCGGCAGCGCCCTGCCCCTGACGACCACGCTGGCGACCTGCGCCTGCCTGTCCTGGCTATCGGGCCGCGTGGCGCAATCGCACACTCGATAGCGCTTTCGCTTGATTTACTTGGCTTTTTCGTATTAGAATCGCAGTCTTCACATGAAGTTTCCCGTGCAGGACTACTATGCTTTGTAGTTCGGCACTCTGACCCCCAACCGCGCAGAGCGGGTTTTTCTTGGCTCAGAGTCCTTCGAAAAGGCCTTTGGTTGATGAAAACTCCGGCGGATCCGGCAGGTCTGGCGAAGTCCCTGGCACCAGCGTCCCTGGCACCAGTCTTGACAAGCCGGCATGCAGAATCAGCCAGCGGGCGGCAGGCAGCGGGTATAAGCACTGGGCGGATACGCTTGGGCGCCGTTGAAAAGCGGCACTGAACGCGTAGCCCCCTCATCCACTAAGACTGGGTGGCCGGCATGAACGGCGCAAGGCTGGAACATCCAGCAGATGCGCAGGTTCCACAGCCCGGCGGCTGACACCCTGTCCACCTCCCGGCGATGCGCGCAAGAACGACATAAAGAGGTGCATCCATGGCACGCGTATGCCAAGTGACCGGCAAAGGCCCGATGGTGGGCAACAATGTTTCGCACGCGAACAACAAGACCAAGCGTCGCTTCCTGCCCAACCTGCAATCGCGCCGGTTCTGGGTTGAAAGCGAAAACCGCTGGGTCCGCCTGCGTGTTTCGGCCAAGGCCATCCGCACGATCGACAAGAACGGCATCGACGCCGTGCTGGCCGACATGCGTGCCCGCGGCGAACTGGCCTAATCGGCCTCCCGCCAATCTGACATACTAGGAGCACGACATGGCCAAAGGTATCCGCGAAAAGATCAAGCTCGAGTCGACCGCCGGCACGGGTCATTTCTACACGACCACCAAGAACAAGCGCAACATGCCCGAGAAGATGCTGATCAAGAAGTTTGATCCCGTCGCTCGCAAGCACGTTGACTACAAGGAAACCAAGCTGAAGTAATTCAGCCTGTTTTCCCGAAAAGAGCCCCGCCCGCGCGGGGCTTTTTTTCGCCCCGGGGAACGCGGCATGTCGCCCCGCGCGCGCCAGCGGATGCCTCGTAGCGGCATTTGCTTTGCCTAGGCGCCGGCCCCATGTTTCAATTGGGCCGCCAGCGGCGGGCGACAGGCGCCCGCCGTCCGCCTGAATCCCTCACGCTCCCGACTCCCGCCATGCTCCGTCCCTGCCTTTCCCTGCTGCGCCGCGCGCTCGCGCCCACGCTCCTGGCCCTGGCGCTGACCCCGGCCGCCCAGGCCAAGGACAAGGAACCGCCGATCCGCATCGGCGAGATCAACAGCTACAAGGCCATCCCCGCCTTCCTCGGGCCGTACAAGAAAGGCTGGCAGTTGGCGGTGGAGCAGGTCAACGCCGAAGGCGGCGTGCTCGGCCGCAAGCTGGAAGTGATCTCGCGCGACGACAACGGCAACCCCGGCGATTCGGTGCGCGCCGCGCAGGAGCTGCTGGCGCGCGAGAAGGTCGAGCTGCTGTTCGGCGGCTTCCTGTCCAACACCGGGCTGGCGCTGACCGACTTCGCCAAGCAGCAGCAGGTGTTCTTCCTGGCCGCCGAGCCGCTGACGGACAAGATCACCTGGCAGGAAGGCAACCGCTACACCTACCGGTTGCGGCCCTCCACCTGGATGCACGTGGCCGCGCTGGCGCCCAAGGCGCTGGCCCTGCGCAAGAAGCGCTGGGCCATCGTCTACCCCAACTATGAATACGGCCAATCGGCGGTGGCGACCTTCAAGGCCATGATGAAGTCGTTCCAGTCGGACGTGGAGTTCGTCGCCGAGCAGGCCGTGCCGCTGGGCAAGGTCGACGCCGGCGCCGTGGTCCAGGCCCTGGCCGACGCCAAGCCGGACGCGATCTTCAACGTGCTGTTCGCCGCCGACCTGACGCGCTTCGTGCGCGAAGGCAACACGCGCGGCCTGTTCGAGAACATGCCGGTGGTGTCGGTGCTGTCCGGCGAACCCGAATACCTGGAGCCGCTGGGCGCCGACGCGCCCACGGGATGGATCGTCACCGGCTACCCCTGGTATGCCATCGACACGCCCGCGAACAAGAGCTTCGTCGAGGCCTACCGCAAGCGCTACAACGAAACGCCCAAGGTCGGCTCGGTGGTGGGCTACGCCTCGCTCATGTCCATCGCCCAGGGCCTGAAGGCCGCCGGCGAGGTCGACACCGAGAAGCTCGTCGACGCCTTCGCCGGCCTGAAGGTCGATACCCCCTACGGCCAGATCCAGTACCGCAAGATCGACCATCAATCCACCATGGGCGTGTACGTGGGCGTGACCGCGGTCGAGGACGGCAAGGGCATCATGAAGGACTTCGCCTACATGGACGGCGCCCGCCTGCAGCCGCCCGACGAGCAAGTGCGCAAGATGCGTCCGGCCCAGTGATGAGCGGTTCCGGGCTGCTGTTGCAGCTGCTCAACGGCCTGGCGGACGCCAGCGCGCTGTTCCTGGTGGCCGCGGGCCTGTCGCTGATCTTCGGCGTCACGCGCGTGGTCAACTTCGCGCACGGCTCGTTCTACATGCTGGGCATCTACCTGGCCTGGACCTTCACCCGCTATTTTGGCGGCGGCGCCGGCTACTGGGCCGGCCTGCTGCTGGCGGCGCTGGCCACCGGCCTCATCGGCGCGGCCGCCGAGCGCCTGGTGCTCAGCCGCCTGTACGGCGCGCCCGAGCTGTTCCAGCTGCTGGCCACCTTCGCGCTGCTGCTCATCATCGGCGACGCCACGCTGGCCCTGTGGGGCCCGGAGGACCTGTTCTCCGCCCGCGCCCCCGGCCTCTCCGGCGCCGTCGAGATCCTGGGCCGCCGCTACCCGCAATACGACCTGCTGCTCATCGCCGCCGGCCCGATCGTGCTGGGCCTGCTGTGGCTGCTGCTGATGCGCACGCGCTGGGGTCGGCTGCTGCGCGCCGCCGCCGAGAACCGCGGCATGCTGGCCGCGCTGGGCGTGAACCAGGCGTGGCTGTTCACATCGGCCTTCACGCTGGGCGCCTTCCTGGCGGGCCTGGGCGGCGCGCTGGCCGCGCCGCGCACGCCGGCCACGCTGGGGCTGGACCTGGAAGTCATCGCCAGCGCCTTCGTGGTGGTGGTCGTGGGCGGCCTGGGCTCGATTCCCGGCGCCTTCCTGGCCGCGCTGCTGATCAGCCTGGCCAAGTCCCTGTTCGTGTTCCTGGGCCAGGTGCAGATCGGCCCCTGGATCTTCAATCTGTCCAAGCTCACGCTGCTGGCCGAATTCGCGGTCATGGCCGTGGTGCTGGTGGCGCGGCCCTGGGGCCTCATGGGCCAGCCGCCCGCGCCAGCCGGCCACGCGGCCAGGCCAGAACGCCCGATCGCCCCCGCCGGCAAGCGCCTGCGGCTGGCGTATGGCGCGCTGCTGGCGCTGTTGATCGCGGCGCCGCTGCTGGGCCAGCAATGGCCGTACCTGGCCATCCTGCTGACCGAAATCCTGATCGCCGCGCTGTTCGCCGCCAGCCTGCATTTCCTGACCGGGCTGGCCGGCATGACCAGCTTCGGCCACGCCGCCTGGTTCGGCCTGGGCGCCTACGGCGCGGCGCTGCTGCTCAAGCTTGGCGCGCTGCCGATGGAGGCCGCGCTGCTGCTGGGGCCGCTGGCAGCGGCGCTGGGCGCGCTGGTGTTCGGCTGGTTCTGCGTGCGCCTGTCTGGCGTCTACCTGGCCATGCTGACGCTGGCCGTGGCGCAGATCCTGTGGGCCGCCGCCTTCCAGTGGGACGACGTCACCGGCGGCAGCAACGGACTCACCGGCCTGTGGCCCGCCGCCTGGCTGAGCAGCGGTCCCGGCTACTACTACCTGACGCTGGCGCTGTGCGCGCTGGGCGTCTGGTGGCTGCGACGGCTCGCGTTCGCGCCGCTGGGCTATGCGCTGCGCGGCGCGCGCGACTCGGTCCTGCGCGCCGAGGCGCTGGGCATGGACGCGCGCCGCGTGCAATGGGCGGGATTCGTGGCCGCCTCGCTGGCCGCCGGCATGGCCGGTTCGCTGTACGCCTTTTCCAAGGGCAGCATCGCGCCCGACGCGATGGCCGTGGGCCGCTCGGTCGACGGGCTGGTCATGGTGCTGCTCGGCGGCCTGCAGTCGCTGGCCGGTCCGCTGGCCGGCGCGGCGGCCTATACCTGGCTGCAGGACGCGGCCGCGCGCAGCACCGAGTACTGGCACGCGCTGCTGGGGCTGGCCATCCTGGCCCTGGTCATGGCGTTTCCCGATGGTCTCGCCGGCGCGGCGGCGCGCTGGACCCGCCGGCTGTCGCTTCGGAGCGCCGCGAAATGAGCGCCCCCGCCCTGCTCCAGGTCCGCGACCTGCGCAAGTCCTTCGGCGGCATCGACGCGCTGGCCGGCGTCTCATTCACGCTCCAGGCCGGACAGATGCTGGCCCTGATCGGGCCGAACGGCGCCGGCAAATCGACCTGCTTCAACGCGCTGGGCGGGCAGGTTCGTCCCGACGCGGGTTCGGTGCGCCTGGATGGCCGCGAACTGGTCGGCCTGTCCGCCGCGCGCATCTGCCGGCTGGGCGTGGGCCGCACGTTCCAGACCGCCGCCGTGTTCCGCTCCATGACCGTATTGGAAAACGTGCAGACCGCGCTGCTATCGCGCGACCGCCTGGTCTTCAATCCCTGGCGCCGGGCCGGCCGCCACGCGGTGGACGAAGCGATGGCGCTGCTGGAACAGACGCAGATGGCCGGCAAGGCCGCGCAGGCCTGCGGCGAGCTGGCCTATGGCGACGTCAAGCGCGTGGAGCTGGCCATGGCGCTGGCGCACCGCCCGCGCCTCTTGCTGATGGACGAACCCACGGCGGGCATGGCCACCAATGAGCGCCACGCGCTGATGCGGCTGACGCGGCAACTGGTCGACACGCGCGGCATCGCGGTGCTGTTCACCGAACACAGCCTGGACGTGGTCTTCAAGCACGCCGACCGCATCGCCGTGCTGGTGCGCGGCAGCCTGCTGGCGGAAGGCGAACCGACCGCGATTGCCGCGGATCCTCGGGTCCAGGCGGCCTACCTGGGCACGGAAGCGCCCGCCGCGTGATCAGCCCGCACAGTCCTCGGTCGGGTCCCGGCTGGGCGGGCAGCGCTCTTGCTGAGCCCTGTTCCTCAGCCCTGTTCCAGCCTCACTCTCCAACGCCCTTTTGCGGCTCCCGCTTCCGCCCGCCCCCAATCCGGCACGCGCGTCCTCTTCAGCCGCCCGCTTGCGGGCTGTCCGGCTGGCACTCCCAGAAGATCCGGGCCTGACAGCCCGCGCACACCGCGCGGTCCAGCCTGGCGTAGATCGCGTGCAGCGCGGTCGCCTTGTCGGGAAAGATGTGGTCTTCGCCCAGCCGTTGCAGGAATCCGGTGCGCCGCCACATCGCCAGCACCTCGGGCCGGGGCCGGTGGAAATACAGGTCGCCGCCCATCGCGCGCCGCGCCGCCAGCTCGTCTTCCCAGACCTCGGCGCCGGCAAGGTCGATGAAATTCATGCTCTTGGCCATGACCAGCAGATGCCGCGGCGCGTCCGGCGCGGCGCGCAGTTCGTGCAGCCGCTGCGCCACGTGCGCGGCCGCGCCGAAATACACCGAGCCCTCCATGCGCAGCAGCTTGAGCTGCGGGCATTCGGGCAGGGCCTCGGGCTGCGGCGGCTGCGCCATCACGACGAAGCGGCGGTCCAGCCCGCGCCCGTCGAAGCCCATGATGCGCATGGCGGGCCGCGACGTGCGGTGCAGATAGGCCATCAGCGACAGCACCGTGCCCAGCAGGATCGCCACTTCCATCCGTATCGTCACGGTGGCCGCCATGGTCGCCGCCGCGATCGCCGCCTCGCCGCGCTGCGTGGCCAGCAGGCGCCGCCAGCGCGGCGCGTCCAGCAGCGTCCAGGCCACCAGCAACAACAGGCCCGCGATGGCGGCATGCGGGATCAATGCCAGCAGCGGCGCCGACAGGGCCACCAGCGCCACCAGCAGCAAGGCGGAGAACACCGCCGCCAGCGGCGTCCTGGCGCCGGCCTCGAAGTTGGGCACGGAGCGGTTCAGCGAGCCGCAGGACAGATAGCACGAGAAGAAGCCGCCAACGATGTTGGACAGGCCCTGCCCCATGAATTCGCGGTTCGCGTCGATGCGCTGGCCCGAGCGCGCCGCCACGGCCTTGGCGATGGAAATGGACTGCGCCAGCGCCACGATGGTCAGCGCGAAGGCCAGGCTGAGCAGGTCGGGCAGCGCGCGCCAGCCCACGCTGGGCACATGGAACGGCGGCCAGGGCTGGGCGATGGCGCCCAGCACCGGCACGTCGGCGCCGCCCCACGCATTCCAGGCCGCCGCCGCCAGCGTGCCGGCGGCCAGGCCGGCCAGCATATAGGGTTTGCGCTTGTCCAGCCTGCGCAGCAGCAGCGCCGCGCCCAGCGTCGCCAGCGTCACGATGATGGAGCCGGCCTGCGCCTGGCCGGCATGCGAGGCCAGGTTGAGCAGCAGCGAGCCGGCGCCATGCGCATCGGCGGCGGGCAGTCCGAGCGCGTCCTTCAGCGCGTGAACGGCGATCAGCACCGCCGCGCCGCTGGTGAAGCCGAACAGCGCCGACGGCGAAATGAAATGCGCCAGCGAGCCCAGCCGCAGCGCGCCCACCAGCCACTGCATCAGGCCGACCAGCACGGTCACGGCCAACGCCAGCTGGATGTAGGCGGGACTGCCGGCCGCGGCCAGCGGCGCCAGCACGGCGAACAGCGCCAGCGAATTGGCGTTGGTCGGCCCCGACATCACGTGGCGGCTGGACCCGGCCAGGGCCGCCACCGCACAGGGAATGATGGCCGAGTACAGGCCGTATTCCGGCGGCAGGCCCGCCAGCGTGGCGAAGGCCACGCCCTGCGGCAGCACCAGCAGCGCCCCCAGCAGCCCGGCCGCCAGATCGGCGCGCAGCGTGGCCGGACCGACATCCGCCACCCAATCGCCAAACAGCCGGCCCAGCCAGGCTCGCCCTTGAAACGCCATGCTTCCCCCGGTCTTTCTTGTCTTGCGGCCTGCCGGCAGGCGCCGGCGGCCCGCGCCCAAAAGGCGCTAGCGCAGGAACTTGCGCTCCAGTTCGCGCATGGCGGCATCGCCCTGCAGCGCCATGATATCGCCTACGGTCGGCAACATGGCATTCACTTCGTGAACGCCGCCGTCGCGCCGGATGCGGGCGAACACGTCGCGCATGGCGCCCACGGCCGCGCGGATGGCATGGTTGCCATAGATCACCAGCCCGACCTTGCCCAGCGCCTGGATATCGCGCTCGCGCAGCTGCGGATAGGCGGTGGGCACCAGCACCAGCGGCGCGCGGCCCTGCCAGGCGGCGACGAAAGCCAGCACCTCGTCCGGCGCGGTCTGCTTGGAATGAATCAGGATGGCGTCGGCGCCCGCTTCTTCATACGCCGCCGCGCGCGCCAACGCCTCGGCCTGCCCCAGCCCGGCGATCAGCGCCTCGCAGCGGGCGATGACACAGAAGTCCGGATCTCGCCGCGCGGCCAGCGCGGCCTCGATCTTGCCCTGGAATTCAGGCACGCGCGCCAGTTCCTGGCGGCCGCCAGCGCGCAGGCTGGTGTCCTTGGGGAAGGTCTTGTCTTCCATCACCACCGCCGACACGCCCGCTGCCTCGTACTGCGGCAGCATGTAGGCGACGTTGATGGCGTTGCCGAAACCCGTGTCGATATCGGCGATCACCGGCGCCGGCGTGGCGGCGGCCATGGCCCGCATCATGTCCAGGTGCTGCACCGGCGACAGGATGCTCGCGTCCGGCACCGCGTGGCTGGCCGACAGTTCGAAGCCGCTGCCCCAGACCGCGTCGAAGCCGGCCTCGGCGGCCAGCAGGGCCGACAGCGGGTTGTGCGCCGACATGGCGTGAGCCAGCACGGGGTCGGTCAGCAGGCGGCGGAAACGGGCGTTGCGGCTGGGAACGGGATCGGTCATGGCGCGGATGGCCTCCGTGATCCGGCGCGGTGCGCGCCGGCTGTCCCGCATCGTAGCGCCTGGCGCCCGGCGGCGCAGCGGCTCAGGCGGCGCCGCCGCCTCGGCGCGCGCGCATGGCCCGGCCGATATCGGCCAGCACATCGTCGGCGATGAGCCGCGCCGCCAGCGGCAGCAGCTCGTCTTCCTCGCGACGGATATGGTCGGCATAGGCCCCGGCGAACTCCCGCGCCTGCGCGGGCGTCAGGCTGGCGGGCCTGCCCGCCGCGATCTCGGCCAGCGCGCCGCGCAGCGGCTCCCACAGCGCGGCCAGCCGGCGGTGGTCGGCCTTCAGTCCCTGCACCAACGCATGCAGGCAGACCGCGTCGGAACCGGCCATGGCCTCGATCAGCGCGGGGAACAGGTCTTCTTCCTCGTCCTCGTGGTGATGGACGGCGGCCGTCTCGAAATAGCGCAGCAGGCTGGCCGCCGCGCTCTGCGCGCTGGCGTCGCTGCCATGCCCGGGCAGATGCCCGGCCAGCCGGCTCAGCGTGGCGCACTGGCGCGCGATGCGGCCATGACAGGCCGACAGCAGGGCCAGGGGCTGGTCGGGCCCGGGCGCGGGCGCCGGCCCGCCGGGAAAACTCACGGCCATGGCGATCTCACAATCATGCGGGCCTCCTTTGCTCAGCCCGTGGTTTCACGCCACCACAGGCGGATCGAATCCCAGGCGCGGCCGGCGAATCCGGCCTGCTCGACGGGCTCCAGCGCCAGCACCGGGAACTGCCGCGCCGCCTTGCCGTCCACCATGACGCGCAATTCGCCGACTTCCGCCTGCGCCGCGATCGGCGCGACCAGCGGCTCGCGCGGCGCCCACACCGGTTCGACCTTGGCGCCGGCCGGCACGGTCACATACAGGTCGCGCGCGAAGCCGGCCTTCAGGTTGTCGGCCTGGCCTTTCCAGACTTCGGGCGTGGCCACGGGCTGGCCCTTGGCGTAGAGCTTGACGGTATTGAACCCCTGGAAACCCCATTCCAGCAACTCGCGGCTTTCCTTGGTGCGCTGCTTTTCCGATTCCACGCCCACCACCACCGTGATCAGGCGGCGCTGGTCGGCGCCGTTGGGCCGGCGCGCCGTGGCCACCAGGCAGTAGCCGGCGGCATCGGTATGGCCGGTCTTCAGGCCATCCACGCTGGGATCCAGCCACAGCAGGCGATTGCGGTTGGACTGGGTGATGTTGTTGTAGGTGAACTGCTTGGCCGAATCGTAGGTCCGGTACAGCTCGGGGTAATCGCGGATGAAGCGCGTGGCCAGCACCGACAGATCGCTGACGGTGGAGTACGTGGCCGGATCGGACAGGCCGTGCGGGCTGGCGAAATGCGTGCCGTGCAGGCCCAGCGCGACGGCGGTCTGGTTCATGCGCTCGACGAAGGCTTCCACGCTGCCGGACACCGCTTCGGCCAGCGCGACGGCGGCGTCATTGCCCGACTGCACCATCAGCCCGCGCAGCAGATTGTCCACCGTGACCAGCGAGCCGGGTTCCAGGAACATCTTCGAGCTGCCCGCCGGCACCTTCCAGGCCCGCGTGGATACGCGCACCTTCTGCTCCGGCTTCAGCGTGCCGTCCTGCAACGCGCCGAACACGATATAGGCCGTCATGATCTTGGTCAGCGAGGCCGGCTCGATGCGCGCGGTGGCGGCGTGCGATGCGATCACCTGCCCGCTGGTTTCGTCCAGCAGCAGCCAGGCCTTGGCCGACAGCTCGGGCGCCGGCAGCGCCTGCGCCCAGGCGCCGGACGCGAAGGCGGCGGCGGCCAGCGTGGCGGCCGCAAACTTTTGCAGACCCCTGCCGCTGCGCTGGAAAAGGCTTGAAAGACGCCCCCGCCCGGCCTGCGGGTTCACGTCCCGATCATGCCGCGGGGGAACATACTTATTCATCGACAACATAGACTGCTCTGCTTCCTTGCATGCTTGCGTGAGTGCCCGCGCAACGCGCGGCGCAGGCATTTGAACATGCTCGCGCCGCTTGGTTCAGTGCGCCGCGTCCCATCATTCACGATGCTTGCGACGCCGGAAAAATGTCACGACATCTTGCAAGACCCCTTGTTTTAAGAGGTTTGCTGCGTGGAAAACAACAAAGATTGATCGAAACCCCTTCGGAAAGCCGCATAAACAGCGACTCTTCCGCTATCATCGGGCGCGTGGCGTTCGTTGCCGATACCCGGCTCGCGCTGCTCTAGTCCTCAACATACGGATTTTGACCATGGCCACGAAAGCTAAAGCTCCTGCCAAGAAAGTCACCAAGCCCGCCGCCAAGGCGCCCGCGAAGAAGGCTACCGCCGCCAAGCCCGCTGTGAAGCCCGCAGCGAAGAAGGTCGTCGCCGCCAAGAAGGTCGCTGCCGCCCCCAAGGCCATCAAGGCCGCCCTGAACAAGACCCAGCTCATCGCCTATCTGGTCGAGCAGTCGGGCGTTGAAGCCAAGTCGGTCAAGGCCGTCCTGGCCAGCCTGGAAACCTCGGTGCTGGGTTCGGTGGACAAGAAGGGCGCCGGCGAATTCACGCTGCCCGGCCTGTTCAAGGTCTCCGTGCAGAAGGTTCCCGCCAAGGCCAAGCGCTTCGGCAAGGATCCGTTCACCGGCGAAGAGCGCTGGTTCCCCGCCAAGCCGGCTTCGGTGAAGGTGAAGGTTCGCCCGCTCAAGAAGCTGAAGGACGCCGCGCAGTAATTTCCGCGCAGTATCCGGTCAAGCCGGGAAAGGCCCGCCTCGCAAGAGGCGGGCCTTTCTCTTTTGTGCGCGGCGCGCTTTTGCATGAAGCCCGCCGGCTTGTTAGAATTTATCTTTATATAAAGATACTTTACTTCAAGATAAATCGGGCGCATCATCCATCGCCCGCCGAACCGCGGCCCAGCCCGGCGCGAACCGCCATCCCGACTGGCCGCGAGGAGCCTCGTCCACCATGCCGCAAACCGATTTCGTTGATCTCGTGCTGTCCCAATGGACCGCCGAATGCCCCGGCCAGGACTTCTCGTCCATGGCGGTGATCACCCGTCTGTTCCGGCTCAATGCCTTCGCCACGCGCAACGTCAACTGCGGCTTCCGCCAGCATCAGCTGAACCAGGGCGAATTCGACGTGCTGGCCACGCTGTACCGCTGCGGCCCGCCCCATGCGATGAATCCGCAGAAGCTGGTGGCCGCCCTGTTGCTGACCTCGGGCGCCATGACCAACCGGCTCGACCGCCTGGAACAGGCCGGCCTGCTGGCCCGCAGCCCCAATCCCGAAGACCGGCGCGGCACCATCGTGTCGCTCACGGCCGAAGGCCTGCGCACGATCCGCGCCGTGCTCAAGGACTACCTGAAGAACCTCGAACAGCTGCTCGAGCCGCTGGGCGCGGCCGAACGCCGCCAGCTCGCCGGCCTGCTGAAGAAACTGCTGATCAACCACGACCTGGAAGCGCCCGGCGGCGTGGACGCCTGAGCGCCGCCGCCCGCGACCGATCCGATTTTTCCCCTGCCGCACTCCGTCATGACCTCCCCTGCTTCGCACACGCCGCCGCTGACCGCGCCGATGATCCTGCTGATGTCCCTGGCCACCGGCCTGACCGTCGCCAGCAACTATTACGCCCAGCCGCTGCTGCACACCATCGGCGAGCAGTTCTCGCTGTCCAACGCCGCCGCCGGCGGCATCGTCACGACCGCCCAGCTGAGCTATGCCGCCGGGCTGATGCTGCTGGTGCCCCTGGGCGACATGTACGAGCGGCGCGGCCTGATCGTGCTGATGACGCTGCTGTCCTCGGCCAGCCTGCTGGTTTCGGCCTTCGCGCCCAACATCACGGTGCTGATGCTGGGCACGGCGCTGACCGGCATGCTGTCGGTGGTCGCGCAGATCCTGGTGCCCTTCGCCGCCACGCTGGCCCTGCCGCACGAGCGCGGCAAGGCGGTGGGCACGGTCATGAGCGGCCTGCTGCTGGGCATCCTGCTGGCGCGGACCTTCGCCGGCGTGCTGGCCGACCTGGGCAGCTGGCGCACCGTGTACTGGGTGGCGTCCCTGCTGATGCTGGCCATGTCCGCCGTGCTGTGGCGCGTGCTGCCGCGCCACCAGAGCCAGGCGGGACTGAGTTATCCGCGCCTGCTGGGCTCGATCCTGCGCATGTTCGTCGAGGAGCCGCTGTTCCGGGCCCGCTCGATCCTGGGCGCCCTGCTGTTCGCCGCGTTCAGCATGCTATGGACGCCGCTGACCTTCCTGCTGTCCAGCCCGCCCTATTCCTACAACACCACCACGATCGGCCTGTTCGGCCTGGCCGGCGCGGCCGGCGCCTTCGCCGCCAACCGCTTCGGCCGGCTGGCCGACCGCGGGCTGGCCAACCTGGCGACCCGCGTCGGGCTGCTCCTCTTGCTGGGCTCCTGGGGCCTGATGGCCTTCGGCCAGGCATCGGTGCTGGCGCTGCTGGCCGGCATCCTGCTGCAGGACCTGGCCATCCAGGGCGTGCACGTCACCAATACCAGCTGCATCTATCCGCTGCGGCCGGAAGCCCGCAGCCGCCTGACGGCCGGCTACATGACCAGCTATTTCATTGGCGGCGCGTCCGGCTCGCTGGTATCGTCCTGGCTCTATTCGCATTTCGGCTGGACCGGCGTGGTGGCCGCCGGGGCGGCGCTGGGCGTGATCACGCTGGCCTACGGGACCCTGTCCCCCAGCGCGCGCGTGCCTGAAACCGCCCCGTCCCCTATCCGCGCCTAGCACCTCCTATAATCAGGGGTTTTGACCGCCACCGAACCGGGCCGCGCCAGCGCCGCCAGGGCGGGGCGGCCTTCCCTTTTTCGCCAACGCGCACGAGCTCATGCAGGAACGTTACCTTCCCACTACCGTCGAAGCGGCCGCCCAGCAAGACTGGCAGGCCCGCGACGCCTATCTGGTCCACGAACACGCGAAGAACGCCGACGGCTCCGAAAAGCCCAAGTTCTACGCCTGCTCCATGCTGCCCTACCCCAGCGGCAAGCTGCACATGGGTCACGTGCGCAACTACACCATCAACGACATGATGGCGCGCCAGCTGCGCATGCGCGGCTACAACGTGCTGATGCCCATGGGCTGGGACGCCTTCGGCATGCCGGCCGAGAACGCCGCCATCAAGTCCAAGGTGCCGCCGGCCAAGTGGACCTACGACAACATCGCCTATATGAAGAAGCAGATGAAGGCGATGGGTCTGGCGATCGACTGGTCGCGCGAGATGTGCGCCTGCGATCCGCAATACTACAAATGGAACCAGTGGCTGTTCCTGAAGATGCTCGAAAAGGGCGTGGCCTACCGCAAGACCCAGATCGTCAACTGGGACCCGGTGGACCAGACCGTGCTGGCCAACGAACAGGTCATCGACGGCCGCGGCTGGCGTTCCGGCGCGCCCGTTGAAAAGCGCGAGATCCCGGGCTACTACCTGCGCATCACCGACTACGCCGACGAACTGCTGGGCGCGGTGCAGAACGACCTGCCCGGCTGGCCCGAGCGCGTGCGCCTGATGCAGGAAAACTGGATCGGCAAGTCCGAGGGCCTGCGCTTCGCCTTCCCGCACAAGATCGCCGGCGCCGACGGCCAGCTGATCCAGGACGGCAAGCTGTACGTCTTCACTACCCGCGCCGACACCATCATGGGCGTCACCTTCTGCGCGGTCGCCCCCGAACACCCCCTGGCCACGCACGCCGCTGCCGCCAACCCGCAGCTGGCCGCCTTCATCGAGCAATGCAAGCTCGGCGGCACGACCGAGGCCGAAATGGCCACGCGCGAAAAGGAAGGCATGCCCACCGGCCTGTACGTCACGCACCCGGTCACGGGCGCCGAGGTCGAGGTCTGGGTCGGCAACTACGTGCTCATGACCTACGGCGACGGCGCCGTGATGGGCGTGCCGGCGCATGACGAGCGCGACTTCGCCTTCGCCCGCAAGTACCAGCTGCCGATCCGCCAGGTCGTGGCCGTGGCCGGCAAGGAATACTCCGACCAGGCCTGGCAGGAATGGTACGGCGACAAGCAGTCCGGCCTGACGATCAATTCCGGCAAGTACGACAGCCTGTCGCACAAGGACGCCGTGGACGCCATCGCCGCCGACCTGGGCGCGCAAGGCCTGGGCGAGAAGCAGACCACCTGGCGCCTGCGCGACTGGGGCATCTCGCGCCAGCGCTACTGGGGCACGCCGATCCCCATCATCCACTGCCCGGATTGCGGTCCGGTGCCGGTCCCCGAGAAGGACCTGCCGGTGGTGCTGCCCGACGACCTGATCCCCGACGGCAGCGGCAACCCGCTGGCCAAGAACGAGGCCTTCCTGTCCTGCGCCTGCCCCAGCTGCGGCAAGCCGGCGCGCCGTGAAACCGACACCATGGACACCTTCGTGGACTCGTCCTGGTACTTCATGCGCTATACCTCGTCGGGCAACGACCAGGCCATGGTTGACGGACGCAACGACTACTGGATGCCGATGGACCAGTACATCGGCGGGATCGAGCACGCGGTGCTGCACCTGCTGTACGCCCGGTTCTGGACCAAGGTCATGCGCGACATGGGCATGCTCAATTTCGACGAGCCCTTCACCAAGCTGCTGTGCCAGGGCATGGTGCTGAACCACATCTACTCGCGCAAGACCGCCCAGGGCGGCATCGAGTATTTCTGGCCCGAGGAAGTCGAAAACGTCTATGACGCGCGCGGCGCCATCACCGGCGCCAAGCTCAAGTCCGACGGTTCCGACATCACCTACGGCGGCGTGGGCACCATGTCCAAGTCGAAGAACAACGGCGTCGACCCGCAATCGCTGATCGATACGCTGGGCGCCGACACCGCGCGCCTGTTCGTCATGTTCGCCAGCCCGCCCGAGCAGACGCTGGAGTGGTCGGATTCGGGCGTGGAAGGCTCGAACCGCTTCCTGCGCCGCCTGTGGTCCATCAGCTACGCGCAGCGCGAAGCCGTGGCGCGCGGCCTGGCCCAGGGCGCCGACTGGACCGGCGCGCCGGCCCCGGTCAAGGATCTGCGCCGCGAGGTCTACGGCCTGCTCAAGCAAGCCGACTACGACTACCAGCGCATCCAGTACAACACCGTGGTGTCGGCCTGCATGAAGATGCTGAACGCCATCGACGACGCCAAGCTGCCGGAAGGCCCGCACGCCGACGCCGCCCGCGCCGAGACGCTGGGCGTCCTGCTGCGCGTGCTGTATCCGGTGGTGCCGCACGTCACCTGGCATCTGTGGCAGGACCTGGGCTACGCCAAGGAGCTGGGCGACCTGCTCGACGCCCCCTGGCCGCACGTGGACGAAGCCGCCCTGATCGCCGACGAGGTCGAGCTGATGCTGCAGGTCAACGGCAAGCTGCGCGGTTCGATCCGCGTCGCCGCGCAGGCGGCCCGCGAGGACATCGAGAAGCTCGCGGCCGAACAGGAAGAGGTCGCCCGCTTTCTGGAAGGCCGCCCGCCCAAGCGCGTCATCGTGGTTCCGGGCAAACTGGTCAACGTCGTAGGCTGATGAGGTCAAGCATGCACTTCGCCGGGCAACACTCGCACTCCCCCCGCCAATCCTGGCTGCTGCGCGGCGCCTGCCTGGCGCTGTTCATGCTGCTCTCCGCCTGCGGCTTCGCGCTGCGCGGCGTCACGCCGATGCCGTTCAACACGCTGTATGTCGGCATTGCCGACAACACGCAGTTCGGCGCTGACGTGCGCCGTTCGCTGCGCGCGGCTTCGCCCAATACGAAGATCGTCAACAGTCCGAAGGAAGCGCAGGCCATCCTGCAGCAGGTCAACGACGCACGCACGCTGCGCGAAGTCTCGCTCAACGCCCAGGGCCGCGTCGAATCGTATGAACTCGGCATCAACTTCACCTTCCGCCTGATCGATGCCAAGGGCAATGCGCTGATCCCGGACACCACGCTGTCGATCTACCGCGAAATGCCGTATGACGACCAGATCGTGCAGGCCAAGCAAGGCCAGATCGAGACGCTGTACAAGGCCATGCAACGCGACCTGGTGTCGCGCCTGCTGCGCCGCATGACCGCGCCCGACGTGCGCAAGGCGTTCGAGAATCCCGGCAAGAGCGAGGATGGCGTGGACACGCCGGTGTACGACCCTAACGCGGCCCAGCCGGTCAACACGCCCGCCCCCTGGCAGACGCCGTCCACCACCGACGCGCCGCTGTCGCGCTAGGCGTCCATGGCACAACCCCTGGACGCGGATCGCCTGGCGGAACACCTGCAACGGGCCGGCAACCGGCTCGCGCCGATGTACACGGTGTCCGGCGACGAACCGCTGCTGGTCACCGAGGCCGTGGACGCGCTGCGCGCCTCGGCGCGCGGCGCCGGCTACACCGAGCGGCTGTCCATGGTGATGGACGCCCGCAGCGACTGGAGTTCGGTGCTGGCGGCCACGCAAAGCGTGTCGCTGTTCGGCGACCGCCGCATCCTGGAAATCAAGATCCCCACCGGCAAGCCCGGCAAGCCGGGCGCCGACACGCTGGCCCGCCTGGCCGAGCAGGCCGAGGGCCAGGCCGATGCCGACACGCTGGTGCTGATTTCCCTGCCCCGGCTGGACAAGGCCACGCGCGAAAGCCGCTGGGTCCAGGCGCTGGCCCGGGGCGGCATGATGGTGGACATCGCCAGCATCGAGCGCGGACGGCTGCCCGCCTGGGTGGGCATGCGGCTGGCGCGCCAGAACCAGCGCGCCGACAACGCCACCCTGCAATGGATGGCCGACAAGGTCGAGGGCAACCTGCTGGCCGCCCACCAGGAAATCCAGAAGCTGGGCCTGCTCTATCCCGAGGGCCAGCTGGCCGCCGAGGACGTGGAGCGCGCCGTGCTGAACGTGGCCCGCTACGATGTCTTCGGCCTGCGCGATGCCATGCTGGCCGGCGATATTTCCCGCACCATCCGCATGATCGACGGCCTGCGCGCCGAGGGCGAGGCGCTGCCCCTGGTGCTGTGGGCGGTGGGCGAGGAAATCCGCCTGCTCGCGCGCATCGCCGAGGCCCGCGCGCTGGGCCAGGACGCCAATGGCCTGATGCGCCGGCTGCGCATCTTCGGCGCCCACGAGCGCCTGGCGCTGCAGGCGCTGTCGCGCGTGCAGCCCGCGGTCTGGCCGGCCGCCGTGCAGCACGCGCATGAGGTCGACCGGCTCATCAAGGGCCTGTCCGTGCCGGGACGCCTGTCCGATCCCTGGGAAGAAATGACGCGGCTCGCGCTGCGCGTGGCCGCCGCCGGCGCCCGACCGTGAAGGCGGCGCCGCCGCCTGCCCCATCCCTGCCCCCGCTTTCGCCCGGCCCCTGCCGGCTACCCTAACGCCATCCCCCGGCCGCGCCCGCCCCGCCCCCTTTCATGATCGACCCCGCCCTGTCCTCGTCCCCCATCCAACAAGCCCCGCTCCCCCCGCGCCAGAACGCCCGCCGCGCCTCCCCCG
>NZ_JAGTJY010000112.1:0-19761 GCF_018195695.1 Achromobacter sp. Marseille-Q0513
GGCCTGAGCGCGCCGCCCGGTGTCCGGGCGGCATGACATCTCCGGGGGGAGGGGCGTGGCGCTCGGCCGTCAGTGCTGCGGCGCGGCCTTGCCGGTGAGCGTGACTGCCCCGGCGTTCAATTCCTGGTTCAGGCGCCGCGCGTCGCGGCCCTCGTCTTCGGGGCGCATGCCCAGCATGCCCTGTCCCAGCGCATAGGCCCACAGGTTCG
The DNA here is from genome assembly GCF_018195695.1 of Achromobacter sp. Marseille-Q0513. Taxonomy (NCBI): domain Bacteria; kingdom Pseudomonadati; phylum Pseudomonadota; class Betaproteobacteria; order Burkholderiales; family Alcaligenaceae; genus Achromobacter; species Achromobacter sp. Marseille-Q0513. The sequence goes on from NZ_JAGTJY010000112.1 coordinate 210, forward strand.
CCAGCAGGATCAGGATGAACAGCACGCGCATGGACGGTTCGTCCCTTCAGTCCGGATGGCCGGCCGTGGCGCGGGCCATGGCGGCCAGGCCGTCGAGCACGGGGTGGTCCAGGTAGACCGGCACGGGCGTGGCGCCGAAGGCGCCGCCGGCGTCGGCGAGCAGGCGCTCGATTTCCTGGTGGACTTCGGGCCAGCCGCCGCCCGCCGCGAAGATCTGCGGAGTCTCGCCATAGCGCTGGCGGCCGGCCAGCCATTGGCGCACCACCGCGCCGGCCTGCGCGGCGGCGATGCCGGAGGCGATCGCCTCGTGCGTATCGGCGGGATAGGCGACGACGCGGCCGTCGGCGACCGGCAGGTTGGCGGTGCCGTGGGCCAGCGCGTTGCGCATCATGGCGGGGCCGGGCAGGATCAGGCCGCCGGCGAACACATTGTCGGGGCCCACGGTGTCGATGGTGGTGGCGGTGCCGAAGCTGGCCAGCAGGAAGGGCGGATGCGCGCCAGGCAGGCGCGACAGCACGCCCAGCAGCGAAGCCCACCGATCCGAGCCCAACTGGGCCGGCTGGCGGTAGCCGTTGGTCAGCCCCAACGTGCTGGGCTGCGAGCGGGCCCAGGTCACGGCGCAGCCGCGCTTGAGCAGGATCTCGGCGATGGCCGCGCCGCGCGCGTCGCCGGCCACGTTCACGCCCAGGGCGCGCAGCGGGCGGCGGGGCAGCCCATCCAGCCAGCGGTCCAGCGCCGCCAGGTCCAGCCCGTCGAACGCGACGGCGGCCGGCTCGCGCGGCATGTCGGGATTGCTGGCGTCGAGCCAGCCGACCTTCAGGCGGCTGTTGCCGGAGTCGATGAGAATGATCATGCTTGTGGCCGAATCGAGATTTCGCCGACCGAGACGGGCGTGTCGCCGGCCTCCGTGCGCAGCAGCAGCCGGCCTTGCGCGTCGACGCCGCGGGCGGTGCCGCTCATCAGCACGGCGCCCTTGTCCAGCACGTTCACCAGCCGTCCGGCCAGCGCGTCCACGTCGGCGTAGCGTTGCGCGAAGGCGCCGAAGCCCTCGCGTTCCAGCGTGCGCACCGCGTCGTGCCAGGCCATGGCCGAGGCGCAGACCAGGTCCGCGGGCGTCGAGGGCCGGGCGTCCGATTGCGCGGCTACGCGGGTCCAGTCGGCCACGTCGCGGCCCAGGGCCAGTGATAGCGCGTCGGCGTCGATCAGGTTCACGCCCATGCCGATGACCACGGTGTAGCCGGCGTCCGCGCCGCCCGGGTTGCGCGTGGTTTCCACCAGCACGCCGGCCAGCTTGGCGTCGCCCCACTGGACGTCGTTGGGCCATTTCATGCACAGACCCGGCCGCGAACCGGGACCCGCGACGGACCGCAGCGCCTCACAGGCGGCGACCCCGGCCAGCGGGGACAGCGCGGGCAGCTGGGCGGCGGGCAGGTGCACGTCGAAGGCGCAGGAGAACATCAGGGTCGCGCCCGAGCGGTTCTGCCAGGGGCGGCCGGCGCGTCCGCGGCCGGTTTCCTGCAGGTGCGTGCCCAGCAGCCAGGGCTTGCCGGCGCCTTGTCCGGCGCGGGCGCGGCCCAGCAGGTCGGCGTTGGTCGAGCCGGTGCTGGCCGTCCAGGCGACGTCTTGAAAGGCGGGCAGGCGCGAGCCGAGTTCCCGGGCCAGGGCTTCGGGCGCGGGCAGCGCGGCGTATGGGTCTTGAACGGGCATGCCCGCGATTGTAGGGCAGGAGCGCCGGATCCCGGCAAACGGTGGCCCAGGCCGTTCCCGGTATGACCGCAGGGCCTGGGCGGGGCGCCAATGATGCCCCGCGAGTGAAACGCGGCAGCGTATATGATGGCGGATACATTTTTGCATCGGTGTGTCCTCCCTATGCCTCATTCCAACCCATGCCCGCCCGGCGCCGCGCCTTTCCGCAAGGAAGGCGGGGTGTGCCATGTAGCGGGAGACTGGAGCGTGCTGGCGCTGGCCCAGCCCGGCGAGGTCGAGCGCCGGCGCGAGGCCATGGCCCGCGCCGCGGGCGGCGAGGGCGTGCGCTGGGACCTGCACGGCATCAGCCGGCTGGACACCATCGGCGCGCTGCTGATCTGGCAGGCCTGGGGCGAACGCCTGCCGGAGCGCGTGCGCTGGGCGGCCGGCCAGCAGGACGTGTTCAACGCGCTTTCCCTGAACAAGGGCGGCACCCGCGATGTGCCGGCCAAGGAAGACCCCTGGGGCTGGCTGCGCGCCGTGGGCGAGGCCGTGTTCCGCGCGGCCGGCAATGGCCGCGCGCTGCTCATCATGCTGGGACAGCTGATCCTGGACCTGGGCGCCATGCTGCGCCGTCCAAGGCTGGGGCCGTGGCGCGAGATCTCGGCCCAGGTATACCGGGCCGGCGCGCAGGCGCTGGGCATCACGGCGCTGGTGGGCTTCCTGATCGGTGTCGTCTTGTCCTATTTGTCGGCGCAGCAATTGCAGATGGTCGGCGCCGACCGCTTCATCGTGCGCCTGCTGGGCGTGTCCATCGTGCGCGAGCTGGGGCCGGTGCTGGCCGCCATCCTGGTGGCGGGCCGCTCGGGCTCGGCCATCACCGCCCAGATCGGCGTGATGCGGGTGACCCAGGAGCTGGATGCCATGCTGGTCATGGGCATCTCGCATGGGCAGCGCCTGATCCTGCCGCGCGTCGTGGCGCTGGCGGTGGTCATGCCGCTGCTGGTGCTGTGGACCGACGCCATGGCGCTGCTGGGCGGCATGCTGGCGGCGCAGGCGCAGCTGGGCGTGTCGGCGCAATGGTTCCTGACCTCGTTGCCGGACGCGATCTCGCTCACCAATTACTGGATTGGCATCCTCAAGGGAGTGACTTTCGGCGTGCTGATCGCGCTGATCGCCTGCCATTTCGGCCTGCGCATCCAGCCCAATACCGAAAGCCTGGGGCGCGGCACCACCACTTCCGTGGTTACGTCCATCACGGGCGTGATCCTGCTGGACGCCCTGTACGCGGTGATCTTCAGCACGGTGGGCATCTGATGGGACGGGGCCGATGAACGCCGCGACCCAGAATCGCCTGTTCGCCGAGGACGGCGTCACCACGGAACCGGTGATCTCGGTGCGCGGCCTGCGCACGGCCTTCGGCGACCACGTGGTGCACGACAACCTGGACCTGACCGTCTTTCGCGGCGAGATCATGGTGCTGGTGGGCGGTTCGGGCACGGGCAAGACGGTGCTGCTGCGGCAGATCATCGGCTTGGAGCGGCCGGCGGCCGGCGTCGTGCGGGTGCTGGGACAGTCCCTGTTCGACCTCGCGCCGGCCGAGCGGCGGCGCCTGTCGTACCGTTGGGGCATGCTGTTCCAGGCCGGGGCGCTATTCTCGGCGCTGTCGGTGTACGACAACGTGGCCCTGCCGCTGCGCGAACTGCGCGCCATTCCCGAAGATCTGGTGCATGACGTGGTGATGTGCCGGCTGGCCATGGTGGGCCTGTCGGCGCAGGACGCCGGCAAGCGGCCGTCGGACCTGTCCGGCGGCATGGTCAAGCGGGTGGCGCTGGCGCGCGCGCTGTCGCTGGATCCCGAGCTGGTGTTCCTGGACGAGCCCACCGCGGGGCTGGATCCGCTGCGCTCGGACGAGTTCGTCGACCTGGTGCGCAGCCTGCACCGGCAGCTGGGGTTCACCGTCGTCATGGTGACGCACGACCTGGACACGCTGCTGGCGCTGGCCACGCGCGTGGCGGTGCTGGCGGACAAGCGGGTGATCGTGTGCGACACGGTGCCGGAAGTCCTGAAATTCGACCACCCGTTCATTCATACATTCTTCCTGGGCGAACGCGGCCTGCGCGCGCTCGGGGACCTGGCGCCGAAGGGATTGCAACATGGAAAACCGTAGTCATGCGCTCATGGCCGGTATCTTCACGCTGGTCTTGCTGGCCGCCGCCGCGCTGGTGGCCATCTGGATCGGACGGGACCGGACCCAGCTGCAGCCATATGAAATCGTCTCCGCCACCGCCGTCAGCGGCCTGAACTCGCAGTCGACCGTGCGCTACCAGGGCGTGCCGGTGGGCAAGGTGCAGTCGCTGGCGCTGAACCCGGACAAGCCGGGCCAGGTGCGCATCCGCATCGGCGTGGCGCCGTCCACGCCGATCACCGAATCGACCTGGGCCGAACTGGGCGTGCAGGGCGTGACGGGCTTGGCCAACGTCGAGCTGCGCGACGACGGCAGCTCGCTCAAGCGGCTGACCTCGACCGCGGCGCAGCCCGCCGCGATTCCGCTGCGGCCGGGCTTTTTCGAACGGCTCGAGCAGCGCGGCGGCAAGCTGATCTCGAACGTCGAGGAAGCGACCAACCAACTCAAGCTGGTGCTGAGCGAGCAGAACGTGCAGGCGCTGGGCACGGCGCTGCGCAACGCCGGCGAGCTGACCGAGTCGCTCAAGAACGCCAGCCGCGAGCTGCAGCCGGCCATGGCCAAGATCGGGCCGCTGGTCGATTCGCTGGGCGACGCCTCGCGCCAGGCCGGCCGCGCCGCGCGCGAAGTGGGCGATCTGGCGCAGCAGGCGCGCCAGTCCCTGGCCCGCCTGAACGCGCCCGACGGCCCGCTGGCCGTCGCTTCCCGCAGCCTGAGCGACATCGCGTCGGCCGCGGCGCGGCTGGACGGCGAGACCCTGCCCGCCATCACCGGCATGGCCCAGAACATCGGCCAGGCCGCCCGCGGCGCCACCTCCACCCTGCGCCGTGTGGACAGCACGCCGCAATCCTTGCTGTTCGGCCCCGCGCCGGCGGCGCCCGGACCCGGCGAAGCCGGATTCGCCGGCTTTGGGAGCACGTCCAAATGAAGATGCGCAGCGCGTTTCTGGTCTTGACGCTGGTTTTGGCCGGCTGCGGCGTGGGCCGCGTCGGCACGCCGCCATCCGTGTTCGATCTTGGGGCCGACCTGCGGCCCGCCTTGCAGTTGCCGGCGCGCGCGCCGATCGCGCTGGCCTACACGTCGGTGCCCGCGCTGTCGGACACCGGCATCATCTGGCGCGTCGGCGACAGCGCGGCGCCCAAATCCTATGCCACCTACCGCTGGGCTTCCTCGCCGTCGGACCTGGTGCGCCAGCGCCTGACCGAGCGCCTGTCGCGCCAGGGGCCGGTGCTGGGCGAGCGGGTCAACGGCCAGACGCCGCAGCTGCAGGTCCAGCTGCAGCAGTTTGAACAGGTCTTCGCGCCGGACGGCGCATCGAGCCAGGGTCGCGTGGTGCTGCAGGCGGTGCTGGTGAACGGGCACAAGGTGCTGGGCCAGACCCGCATCGCCGTCCAGGCGCCCGCGCCGACGCAGGACGCGGCCGGCGGCGTGGCCGCGCTGCGCCAGGCGACCGATGACGCCGCCGACCAGCTGGCGCAATGGCTGGCGACCGCGCTGCCGTCCGCCGGTTAACATCGCTGCTTTCCGCTACACCGCTTGAGTCCGCCCATGTCCGCACGCACCGAAACCCTGGCTTACACCGGCGCCGCCGGCCGCATCGATTGCGCCGTCGATTGGCCCGACGGCACGCCGCGGGGCTGGGCGCTGGTGCTGCACCCGCATCCGCTGCAAGGCGGCGCGCGCGAGAACAAGGTGGTCACCACCATCGCGCGGGCCTGCGTGCAGCATGGCCTGGTCGCGGTGCGTCCCAACTTCCGTGGCGTTGGCCTGTCCGAAGGCGAATTCGACAAGTCCGTGGGCGAGACCCGCGACATGCTGGCCCTGGTGGCGCAGGTGCGCGAGCAGCATCCCGAGCTGGCGCAGGCGCCCTGGGTGCTGGCCGGCTTTTCCTTCGGCACCGCCGTCGCCGCGCAGACCTATGCGGCGCTGGCCGAGCAGGGCGATGCGCCGCTGCCCTCGGCGCTGATGCTGATGGGCCCGGCGGTGAACCGGTTCCAGTCGCACGAGGTGCAGGTGCCGGGCGACACGCTGATGGTGCATGGCGAGCAGGACGAGGTCGTGCCGCTGTCCGAGGCCATGGACTGGGCCCGGCCGCGCTCGATCCCGGTGGTCGTGATCCCGGGCGCCTCGCATTTCTTCCATGGCAAGCTGCTGGTGCTGCGCGAACTGGTGCAGGCGCGCCTGACGGTCGCGCTGGGCTGACGGGCGCCTGACCGCGGCGCCGCGGCCGCGCGGCGTTGCAACAGGTTGCATGTTGGAGCACGCGGGGAACCCCCCGCGCGCGGGACGGGTCCTATCGACTGCCTATAATTGTCAGCCACTTGCCCCGCGCCGGCGGGCGTCTTTCCTGGACCCACGTTGCCGATGAAGAATTTGCCTTACTCCGCCCAATCCCCCGTTGTCTTTGCCCGCCGTGCCCTGTCGGGCGCCGTGCTGGCCGCGCTGCTCGCCGCCGGCGCGCCGGTTCTGGCGCAGCAACAGGCGCCCGCCGCCGCGACCGCGCCCGCGGCCGCCGTGCCGGCGACGACGGGAGTGGTGCCGGTGGGCGATGTGTCGGCCGTGCCCGCGCCCACCATCGCCGCCAGGGCCTGGATCGTCATCGACGTGAACAGCGGCCAGCTGCTGGCCGCGTCCAACCCGGACCAGAAGGTCGAGCCGGCCTCGCTGACCAAGATCATGACCGCCTACGTGGTCTTCAATGCGCTCGACGAAAAGCGCCTGACGCTGGAGCAGACCGTGCCCGTGTCCGAGCACGCCTGGCGCACCGGCGGCTCGCGCATGTTCATCGAACCGCGCAAGCCGGTCACGGTGGACGAGCTGAACCAGGGCATGATCGTGCAGTCGGGCAACGACGCCTCGGTCGCGCTGGCCGAGGCCGTGGGCGGCAGCGAAACCGCCTTCGCCGCGCTGATGAACCAGGAAGCCGAGCGCCTGGGCATGAAGAGCACGCACTTCATGAACGCCACCGGCCTGCCCGATCCGCAGCACACCACCAGCGTGCGCGACCTGGCCACGCTGTCCTCGCACCTGATCACCGACCATCCGCAGTTCTTCCACTACTACAAGCAGAAGAGCTACACCTACAACAAGATCACCCAGCCCAACCGCAACCGCCTGTTGTGGGCCGACCCCTCGGTCGACGGCATGAAGACCGGCCACACCGATTCGGCCGGCTACTGCCTGGTGTCGACCGCCATGCGCGGCGACCGCCGCATCCTGGTGGTGGTGGTGGGCACCGACAGCGAGGCCACCCGCGCCGAGGAAAGCCTGAAGCTGCTGAACTGGAGCTTCCAGAACTTCGACACGGTCAAGCTGTTCGACAAGAGCCAGCCGGGCATCGACGCCCGCGTCTGGGAAGGCACCGTCGAAACCGTCAAGCTCGGTCCGCCCAACCCGGTCTCGATCGCCGTGCCGCGCGGCAAGGCCGGCGAGCTCAAGCCGGTGGCGCAGCGCAACGATCCGCTGATCGCGCCGCTGGCCAAGGGCCAGCAGGTCGGCACCCTGCAATTCACGCTGGACGGCAAGGTGCTGCGCACCGAGCCGCTGGTGGTGCAGGACGCGGTCGAGCGCGCGGGCTTCTTCGGTCGCATGGTCGATACCGTCAAGCGCTGGTTCAATTAGGCTCACCCCCGAAGCGCCTTTGGCGCTTCCCCCTCGAGGGGGCGCCACTACGGACCGGCGGAGCCGGATCCGTGTGGCCCCGCTTGTGGGGCGGTGGTGGCTGGCGGGGGGCGTGTCTGGAACTTCTTTGAGTGTGCTTGGCTGCGGTTGTGCAGTTTCCTGGCGACGTGGCTTGAAGCACCTTATTTGAAATTTGAAGAACCTCATCGTTTCTGCGCCGCCGCTGGCGGCGCGGGTGTAAGCTTGCTACGGGCGTTTCCCTTCGGGGGCGCCCGTTCTCCATTTGGGCGCGCGCCGGGCGGCGTGGCCCTGTCCAATTCATATTCTTGGGGGTTTCATGATTCCGGGCGTGCAGGGCGACAGCCAGGCTTATCTCAATGGTGATTTCCTGCGTATCGACGAGGCCAGGATCTCCGTGCTGGACCGGGGCTTCATCTTCGGCGACGGCATCTATGAAGTCGTGCCGGTGTACCACGGCAAGGCCTTCCGCATGGCCGAGCACCTGAACCGTCTGGATCGCAGCCTGGCGGCGTTGCGCATCGCCTCGCCCCACGACCGGGACGGCTGGGTCAAGCTGGTCAATGAGCTGCTGGCCCGCAATACCCAGGACACCTGCATCGTTTACCTGCAGGTGACGCGCGGCGTGGCCAAGCGCGATCACCAGTTCCCCGCCGTGCCCGTGCCGCCCACGGTGTTCGGCATGGTCTCGCCCTGGGCGCCGCCGTCGGCCGCGCAGCGCGCCAGCGGCATGACGGCCATCAGCATTCCCGACGAGCGCTGGCTGCACTGCGAGATCAAGTCCGTGTCGTTGCTGGGCAATGTGCTGGCCAAGCAGCAGGCCGTGGATGCGCAGGTCGATGAAGTGGTGCAGTTCCGCGACGGCTTCCTGACCGAAGGCGCGTCCACCAACGTCTGGGTGGTGTCCGGCGGCAAGCTGCTGGCCCCGCCCAAGAACAACCTGATCCTGGAAGGCATCCGCTACGGCCTGATGGGCGAGCTGGCCGCCGAGGCCGGCATCCCCTTCGAGTCGCGCCGCATCACCCGCGAGGAAGTGGAAAACGCCGACGAACTGCTGATGTCCTCGGCCACCAAGGAAGTGTTGCCGCTGGTGGCGCTGGACGGCAAGCCGGTGGGTTCGGGCAAGCCTGGCCCCGTTTATGAGCGCCTGCGCGCGGGTTATGATGCCCGCATCGCCGGCCTGTAAGCAGGCCGCAGCACGCGCCGGTTCCCACGCTCTCGTCGGTGCTGGCGCACCACCCGCGACGCCTGGACGGGCATCGCTACGCGGGTGGGTATCACATCAGGCTTCCATCATGCACATCCCGCCCGAAGAATCCCTCATCGAGTACCCCAGCGACTTTCCCATCAAGGTCATGGGCAAGCAGCATCCCGAGCTGGCCCAGACGCTGACCGAGCTGGTGTTGCAGTTCGACCCGGGCTTTGACGCCGCCACCGTCGAGATGCGGCCCAGCAAGGGCGGCAACTACATGGGCCTGACCTTCACCGTGCGCGCCACCTCGCGCGAACAGCTCGATGCGCTGTACCGCGCGCTGCATGGCCACCCCATGGTGTCGATCGTCATCTAGGCCGGCATGGCTGTGATCAAGTGGCTCGCGAGTCCGGCCGACTACCTGTCGGTCTGGCGCGACATGCAGGACTACACCAACCTGCGCGGCGCCGACACGCCGGACGAGATCTGGCTCTGCGAGCACGCGCCGGTCTACACGCTGGGGCAGGCGGGCTCGCCCGAGCATGTGCTCAATCCCGATGGCATCCCCATCGTGCATTGCGACCGGGGCGGGCAGGTCACGTATCACGGCCCGGGCCAGGTCATGGCCTATGCGCTGTTCGACCTGCGGCGCGTCGACATGTACGTCAAGGAATACGTCACGCTGCTCGAGGGCGCGGTCATCGATACGCTGGCCGGGGCCGGCGTGGCGGGGGCTTGCCGCAAGCCCGGCGCGCCGGGCGTGTATGTGCCGGATCCCGACGGCGGCGGCGAGCTGGCCAAGATCGCCGCGCTGGGCATCAAGATCCGCAATGGTCGCGCCTATCACGGGGTGTCGTTGAACGTGGACATGGACCTGGCGCCTTTCCTGGGCATCAATCCCTGCGGCTACGCCGGCCTGCGCACTGTCGACATGGCGGCCTGCGGCGTGCGCCGCGAGCTGGCGGACGTGGGCGAGGCGCTGGCGCGCAATCTGGTTGCCGCCTGGCGCCGCGCACGGCCCACGGCGGTCGGCGGCGAACCCGCCTGTAGCCCCGTCTGAACGCGGGTTCAGACGCAGCCCTCGCTATCCGCTTTTCCGCCCGATCCTTCTCGTCCAATATGAAACCCATCACCGCGGCAGACATTTCCGCCACCACTCCCGAGCAGCTGACCGCGCTGCGCGCCGGTCCGCCAGAGGCCTACGCCGCCTGGATCCAGGCCGCCGCCGACCTGGGGCTGCTGGAAGCGCAGGCCATCCTGGGCCAGATGCTGCTCGACGGCCACGGCATGGCGCGTGACCCCGAGGCCGCGCTGGGCTGGTTCAAGCGCGCCGCGCAGGCCGATCACCTCATGTCCATCAACATGGTGGGCCGCTGCTACGAGAACGGCTGGGGCGTGGCGCGCGACGAGACCGTGGCCGCCTACTGGTTCCGGCTGGCGGCCGATCGTGGCCTGGACTGGGGCATGTACAACTACGCCCACATGCTGCGCGATGGCAGGGGCGGCGTGGCGCGGGATCCGGCCGCCGCGCTGGCCTTGTACCAGCGCGCGGCGCAGTCCGGGCACGTGAAGTCCATCGGCGTGGTGGGGCGTTTCCACGAGGCCGGGACCGTCGTGCCGCGGGATCTGGAGCAGGCGTTCGACTGCTACCGGCGCGCCGCCGAGGGCGGGGATTTCCGGGGCATGTTCCATCTGGGACGCATGCTACTGCAGCGCGGTCGGCTGGACGAGGCCGAGCCTTGGCTGGACCGCGTGTCCCAGACCGCCACGCCAGCCTTCCTGCGCGAAGCGGATGCCATGTTGCGGGATATGGGCGTCGCGGCGCGCTACGGCGCAGGCACCGTCCAGGGCGCGTAATCCGGCTCCGTCCGGCGGCTTTGCGCCGGACGCCGAGCGGTTCGCGTGGCTGGGCGAAGGTCTGTCACGCAGCCTGCTTCGTGCCTGTCGCATCGTCGGTGCGGCAGCCTGCGGCGCTCAGGTGCTGAGCCGCGCTTCCAGGACCGCTTCCAGCATGATGCGCGCGCCCGGTCCGCGATCGCCCGCCAGCCGTTCCAGCAGCAGCAGGGCGGCGCGCCGGCCCACCTCCGCCGCGCTGGCCGTGAGGGTGCTCAGGCCCGGCGCCCACTGCGCCGCGCTGCCGTCCTCCGAAAACCCCAGCACCGCGACATCCTGCGGCACATGCAGATCGCGGTTGTGGGCCTCGGACACGCAGGCGGCGGCCAGCAGGTCCGAACTGGCGAACACGGCGTCGAACAGGGTATTGGTGGCCAGCAGCCGCAGGAAGGCCATCCGGCCGTCGTTCAGCTGCCAGGCCTCGGGCTGCACGATGTCGGCCGCCAGTTCCAGGCCCAGCGCCCGCGCGGCGTCGAGGAAACCCTGGCGGCGCTCGCGTTCCCACGGCGTGTCGGCGCTGACGCAGGCGACGCGCGCGTAACGCTTGTCGGCGAAATGGCGGGCAGCCAGGCGGCCCGATTCGGCATTGGCGAGCAGCACGGCGCTGTCCAGCGGGCCGGCGGGCGCCGCCCAGGTTTCCACGACGGGGATTTCCAGCGCCGCCAGGGCGGCGCGCAGGCCGGGAGGGTCCACCGGTCCGAGACTCAGCGCGGCGGCCGGGGCCAGCGCATGCAGTCCTGGCCCCGATGCAGGCTCATGCCAGGGACCGGCCGCCAGGTAGTAGCCCGCCTCGGCCAGGATCCCGGCGCAGGCCTGGACGGCTTGCGCCGCCGGCCCCGCGTCCAGGCGAGGGGCGATCAGGGCGATGGGGCGGAGGGTTGCGGGCATGGACGCGAATCAAGGAAAACGACAGCCGTGACAATAACCCAGGCGCCGGCGTCGCCCCTGGATGGCCCCCGGCGGGCGCGGCGGGGCCATGGAGGGGAAAATGCCCTTTTTTGTCTCGGACCGGGCGCCTGGGCGCGCCGGTCATGAAGGTGCCTCATGTCCACGCTTGTCGAGTCCCCTGTCCCCTCGGACGAATCCGCCGCCGCTTCCGCCGCGGCCTACGATCCGACGCAAAAGCAGAAGTCGCAGGCCAAGACGGCGCGCATTCCGATCAAGATCGTTCCGGCCGAGCGCCTGAAGAAGCCGGAATGGATCCGCGTCAAGGCCGCCGCGCCCGGCTCGCGCTTCTACGACATCAAGCGCATCCTGCGCGAGCACAACCTGCACACGGTCTGCGAGGAAGCGTCCTGCCCCAACATTGGCGAATGCTTCGGCAAGGGCACGGCCACGTTCATGATCATGGGCGACAAGTGCACGCGCCGCTGCCCCTTCTGTGACGTGGGCCACGGACGTCCCGATCCGCTGGACCCCAAGGAACCCGAGAACCTCGCGCGCACCATCGCCGCGATGAAGCTGTCCTACGTGGTCATCACCTCGGTCGACCGGGACGACCTGCGCGACGGCGGCGCCGGCCATTTCGTCGATTGCATCACGCATATCCGCGAACTGTCGCCCACCACCCGCATCGAGGTGCTGGTGCCCGACTTCCGCGGCCGCCTGGACCGCGCGCTGACCATCCTGAACGCCGGTCCTCCGGACGTCATGAACCACAACCTGGAAACCGTGCCGCGCCTGTACAAGCAGGCTCGTCCGGGTTCGGACTACCTGCACTCGCTGAAGCTGCTGGCCGAGTTCAAGAAGCTGCATCCCGAGGTGCCGACCAAGTCCGGCCTGATGCTGGGCCTGGGCGAGACCGACGAGGAAATCCTGCAGGTGATGCGCGACATGCGCGAGCACAACGTGGACATGCTGACCATCGGCCAGTACCTGCAGCCGTCGGAGCACCATCTGCCGGTGCTGCGCTACGTGCATCCGGACACCTTCGCGATGTTCGAGCGCGAGGCCTATGCGATGGGCTTCACGCACGCGGCGGTGGGCGCGATGGTGCGGTCTTCGTACCATGCGGACGAGCAGGCGCACGCGGCGGGCGTCAACTGAGCGCCGGGGCCGGCGACGGCCCGGCCGCATTCACGGCCATGACGGACCGGACAGGGCTCTACGCCCGTCCGGTCCGTTTTTCTTTGCACGGCCGCAGGCGTCAGGGGAAATACTCCGCCGCCGCAAACGACGGGGCCTGCTGGTCCTTGGCGGAAAGCTGAGGGTCCATGCCGGCGGGCCAGTCGATCGCCAACCGGGGGTCGTTCCAGATGATGCAACGCTCGAGGTCGGGTGCGTAGTATTCCGTCGTCTTGTACAGGAATTCGGCGGACTCGCTCAAGACCAGGAAGCCGTGGGCAAAGCCGGGCGGGATCCAGAGCTGGCGGCGATTCGTTTCGCTGAGCTCGGTGCCGACCCATTGCCCGAAGCTGGGCGAGCTCTTCCGGATATCGACCGCGACATCGAACACCGCGCCGCGCACCACGCGCACGAGCTTGCCCTGCGCCTTCGGCGCCAGCTGGTAGTGCAGGCCCCGCAGCACGCCTCGCGCGCTTTTGCTGTGGTTGTCCTGGACAAAGGTCGTGTCCAGCCGGGTCAGCTGCTGGAAGACATGCTGATTGAAGCTTTCCATGAAGAAGCCCCGGTCATCGCCGAAGACCCTGGGTTCGAACAGCACGATATCGGGAATGGCCAATCGGGTGGCTTGCATCAATAGACCTTTTCCACCAGCAGGCGTTGCAGGTATTTGCCGTAACCGTTCTTGGCCATGGGCGCGGCCAGGGCTTCGAGCTGCGCGGCGGAAATCCACTGGCGCCGATAGGCGATTTCCTCGGGACAGGCGACCTTCAGGCCCTGGCGGTTTTCCAGGGTGGAAATGAACTGGCTCGCCTCCAGCAGTGACTCGTGCGTGCCGGTATCCAGCCAGGCATAGCCGCGTCCCATGATATCCACGGCAAGCTGGCCTTGTTCCAGGTAGGTCCGGTTGATGTCGGTGATTTCCAGTTCGCCGCGGGCGGACGGCCGGATCTGCCTGGCGATATCCACGACCTGCTGATCGTAGAAATAGAGGCCGGTCACCACGTAGTTGGATTTGGGCTGCCTGGGTTTTTCTTCCAGCGACAGCACCTTGCCGCTCGCATCGAACTCTGCCACGCCATATCGTTCGGGATCGTTGACGTGGTAGGCGAATATGCTCGCGCCATGCTGGCGTTCGTTGGCGTCCTGGAGCAGATACGTCAGATCGTGGCCATAGAAGATGTTGTCGCCCAGCACCAGCGCGCTGGGGGCGTTGCCGATGAACGTATCGCCGATGAGAAAGGCCTGGGCCAGGCCGTCGGGCGAGGGCTGCACCGCGTATTGCAGGTTCAGGCCCCATTGCTCGCCGGATCCGAGCAACTGCTGGAAACGCGGCGTGTCCTGGGGCGTGGAAATGACCAGGATGTCCTGGATGCCCGCGAGCATGAGCGTGCTGAGCGGGTAATAGATCATCGGCTTGTCGAACACGGGCAGCAGCTGCTTGCTGATCGCCAGGGTGGCCGGGTGCAGCCGCGTGCCGGAACCGCCGGCCAGTATGATGCCTTTGCGCTTCATGCGGATTGCTCCAATGACGTGAGTTGATCCACGGTCCGGTCGACGTGCACCGTCCAGTCGGGCAGCTGCAGTTTGAGCGGGTCGCTCAGGCTGCGGGTATCAAGGCGGGAATTCCGGGGCCGCACGGCCGGCAGCGGGTAGTCCTGAGTCGTGATGGGGTGGATGGCGCCGGCGCTGGCGCGCAGCGCGACGCCTTGCCGCAGCGCCCGCGACACCACGTATCGCGCGAGCCCGTGCCAGGTCGTCTCGCCCTGCGCCGTCAGATGATGGATGCCGTGGGGCAGGGCGCCGCGCTGGCTGGCGGCGATGGCGTGCGCGGTGACATCGGCGATCAGTTCGGCCGATGTGGGCGCGCCATGCTGGTCGGCCACGATATTCAGCGCGTCGCGTTCCCGGGCCAGTCGCAGGATGGTCTTGACGAAGTTGCCGCCGTGCGCCGAATGGACCCAGCTGGTACGCAGGATCAGGGCGCGGCAGCCGCTGTCGAGGATGGCGCTTTCGCCATCGCGCTTGGTGACGCCGTAGACGCTGAGCGGATTCGTCGCGTCGCCGGGCTGGTATGGCGTGCCTTGGGCGCCGTCAAAGACGTAGTCCGTCGAATACTGCACCAGCAGGACGCCATGATCCCGCGCGTAGCGGGCCAGCACGCGGACGGCATCGGTATTGATGGCGCGCGCCATGACGGGATCCGACTCGGCCTTGTCCACGGCCGTGTAGGCTGCGGCGTTCACGATCATGTCGGGCGCTTGCGCTTCGAGCGCGGCGCTCAATTGCCCGGCATCCGCAAGGTCGGCCTCCTGCCTGCCAAGCGCCACGACCGTGCCCAATGGCAGCAGGGAGCGCCTCAGTTCATGGCCGATCTGTCCGTTCTTGCCTAGGAGTAGGATTTTCATGGGGCACCGGGTTCACGGGCATCTGTCGGGCGAGGGCGGCCGGGCCGCCTGGGCGCTAGACCTGGTAGTGGGTCTGGACCCAATCGCGGTACGTCCCGGAAACGATATTGGAAACCCAGGCCGGGTTCTGCAGGTACCAGATGACGGTCTTGCGCAATCCGGTCTCAAAGGTCTCGGCGGGCCGCCATCCCAGTTCGCGAGCCAGGCGCGAGGCATCGATCGCATAGCGCCGGTCGTGTCCCGGCCGATCCTTGACGAAGCTGATCTGCGTCCTGTAGCTCTGGCCGTCGCGGCGCGGGCGGAGTTCGTCGAGCAATTCGCACAGGGCGTGCACAACGTCCAGATTGGTTTTTTCGCTGTTCCCGCCCACGTTGTAGGTCGCCCCGGGCTTGCCGTCCGCCAGCACCCGGCGTATCGCGCTGCAGTGGTCCTTGACGTAAAGCCAGTCGCGAATCTGCTGGCCGTCTCCGTATATGGGCAAGGGTTTGCCGGCCAGCGCATTATGGATAACCAGGGGGATCAGTTTCTCGGGAAAATGATAGGGGCCGTAGTTGTTCGAACAGTTCGTCGTCAGGACCGGCAGCCCATAGGTATGGTGATAGGCGCGCACCAGATGGTCGCTCGCCGCCTTGCTGGCCGAGTAGGGGCTGTTGGGTTCGTACCGGCTTGATTCCGTGAAGGCGGGCGCCGTGGCATCCAGCGATCCATAGACTTCGTCCGTGGACACATGCAGGAACCGGAAATGACGCCTGGCGGGTTCGGGCTGCGGGTTCCAATATTCGCGGACGGCTTCGAGCAGGTTGAAGGTGCCGACGATATTGGTCTGGATGAATGCGCCCGGCCCGTATATGGACCGGTCGACATGCGATTCGGCCGCGAAATTCAGGATGGCCCTGGGTTGATGTCGGGTCAGCAAGCTGGCCACCAGCGCGCTGTCGCCAATATCGCCGTGCACGAATATGTGCCCAGGGTGGGTTTGCAACGAGGCCAGATTCGCGATGTTGCCCGCGTAGGTCAGTTTGTCCAGAGTGATTACTGGCTCATCGCCTTGAGCCAGCCAATCCAGCACAAAATTCGAGCCAATGAAGCCGGCGCCGCCAGTAACAAGAATACTCATTGTCTTCAAGGGCCTCGGAAAGCACGCATTCCGCGCGGGCGTGCAGATGATCGATTATGCCGCAAAGCCCCGCGCCGTCCGTGCTCAGCCTTGCCGGGAATGGCTGCTGCTCCAGAAGACGTCGGTTTTTCCGGCCGCGACGTTCAGATGCCGCGCCAGCACGAACATCAGGTCCGACAGACGGTTCAAATACTGTCTTACCGGCGCATTGACGCTGTCGGTGCGCGCCAGCGCCACCACGGCCCGTTCCGCGCGCCGGCAGGTCGCGCGCGCCACGTGCGCAAGCGCGGCGGTACGCGAGCCGCCGGGCAGGATGAACTCGCGCAAGGGCGGCAGCGCCGCGTTGTAGTGGGCCAGCCGGGCGTCCAGGCGGGCGATCTGTTCCTCTTTCAGCGCCGCATGGCCCGGTATGCACAACTCCGCGCCCATGTCGAACAGGTCATGCTGGATGGCCAGCAGATCCGCGGCCACGTCCTCGGGCAGCGTTTCGGTCAGCAGCAGGCCAATGGCGCTGTTCAGTTCGTCCACGTCTCCCAGCGCCGCCACGCGGGGGGCGTCCTTGGCGCAGCGGGAACCGTCCCCCAGTCCGGTGGTGCCGTCGTCCCCGGTGCGGGTGGCGATGACGGATAGGCGGTTGGCCATGGCGGCTCCTGTAGTCGGTGACGAAGCGTTAGGGAATCGACGGCTTGGTAAGCCCGGGCCGGGTTCACCGGGGCGCGCCGCAAACAAACGTCGGAATTGTTGCGTAATCGGTGGGGAACTGTTGCGTTCGGGCGCTATCCTAGCATTGTGGAAAGCGCGTTCGCGGCCTCGGTCCGGCGCAGGCTTTCGTTGCTACAGGAGGATGAGTCCATGGCTTTCAACCGCAGATACGCCACCCCCATGGCGATCGCCACCGCGATGGCGGTCGTGTCCCTGGCCACGCCGCTGGCCTTTGCCCAGCAGGCCGACGCCAGCGGCGAGGTGCGCCGCGTCGATCCGGCCGCCGGCAAGGTGACGATCAAGCACGACGCCATCAAGGCGCTGGACCTGCCAGCCATGACGCTGGTGTACGAAGCCGATCCGGCGCTGCTGGCCAAGATCAAGGCCGGCGAC
Organism: Achromobacter sp. Marseille-Q0513; assembly: GCF_018195695.1. NCBI lineage: Bacteria > Pseudomonadati > Pseudomonadota > Betaproteobacteria > Burkholderiales > Alcaligenaceae > Achromobacter > Achromobacter sp. Marseille-Q0513. The sequence continues at coordinate 17,486 of NZ_JAGTJY010000112.1, forward strand.
AAGGTGAAGTTCACCGCCGAACGCAAGGACGGCAAGTATGTGGTGACGGCGATCAGTAATTGAATTTGTCCAGGGGTTGAAGAAAACGGCGCATCGCGCCGTTTTTTTTATGGCCGTTGACTGTGATGGGTAGTTACAATGAGAAAATTATTGGTTCATTTATTCATGTCCAATGTTCAACACGAATCGCTGGTTGTATTGGGTGGGGTCGTCGACGCTCGTGTGCTTGATTGCGGCTTGCGCGGCGCCCGTGCAGTACGCGCCATCCCGTCTGGCGGCTCCCGCAGCCGCAGTCGGGCAGGAGCCGAATCGGAGCGTCGAGGAAACGCTGGTGGTGAAGCTGCCCACTGGGTTCAAGCGCGAAATCGGCAAGGGCAGTCTCTGGCGAGCGGCGGGCGCCATTGCAGAAGGCGAGGTATTCCGTCCGGTCGGCACGGTCTTCACGATTGAAGGCAGGCAAGTGCACGAGGCCTGGCTGGTGGTTTCTGGCGGAACCCTCGTAGGGTTCTATCTACCGGGAGACCAGGCCTACTCGGCGCTGGCGTCTCCTCTTCCCTTGAGGCTTGGAGGTTTGCAGTGAAGCGAGCAGTGAAGATTACCCTGGCGGCGCTGGTTTCGGTCATGATGGCCGGATGTGCTTCGGGCGTGAAGCATGCGCAGATGGCATCCAGCATTCCGGCGGTGCAAACGGGAGAAGGGCGTATTTATTTCCTGCGTTCGGCGTCGATGTTCGGCGCGGCCTTGCAGACCGATATCCGTTTGAACGATGAAGTGGTGGGTCGTTCGCAGCCCGGTGGGTTCTTCTATGTGGACAGGCCCCAGGGTGCGTACAAGGCAGCGGCGTCCACCGAGACGGAAAAGACGCTGAGTTTCGTGCTGGATGCGGGCGAAACCAAGTACGTGCGCAGCTCCCCGTCGGTGGGTCTGCTGGTGGGCCGCATCGTGCTGGAGCTGGAAACGCCGGAGAAGGCCCAGAAAGAGCTGAGCGGCCTGAGCTATACGGGCAAGCCGCTGGGGGCACCGACGGCGGCCAAGTAGTCTGCGGGTGCTTGCCGATCGGGCGGACGGATGGCTGCATCCGTCCGCCCGATCGTTTTACAGCACGTAGCGCGCCAGATCCTGGCTGCTGGCCGCTTCGGCCAGTTGCGCGTTGACGTAGGCGGCGTCGATCCGCACCGTCTTGTCGCTGGTGGAGGTGGCATCGAACGACAGCTCGTCCAGCAGCTTCTCCATCACCGTGTACAGGCGGCGCGCGCCGATGTTCTCGGTGGTTTCGTTGACGTCGTAGGCCAGCTCGGCCAGGCGGCGCACGCCTTCCTCGGTGAACTCCAGCTCCAGGCCCTCGGTGGCCATCAGCGCGGTGTACTGCTTGGTCAGCGAGGCGTCGGTGGACGACAGGATGCGCACGAAATCCTCGGCCGACAGCGAATCCAGTTCGACGCGGATCGGGAAGCGGCCCTGCAGCTCGGGGATCAGGTCGGACGGGCGCGACAGGTGGAAGGCGCCCGAGGCGATGAACAGGATGTGGTCGGTGCGGACCATGCCGTAGCGGGTGTTCACCGTGGTGCCCTCGACCAGCGGCAGCAGGTCGCGCTGCACGCCCTGGCGCGACACGTCGGCGCCGCCGGTTTCCTGGCGGGCGGCGATCTTGTCGATCTCGTCCAGGAAGACGATGCCGTTCTGTTCGACATTGTTGATGGCGGCGGTGCGCAGGTCTTCCTCGTTGATGCGCTTGGCCGCTTCCTCGTCGACGATCAGCTTGAAGGCGTCGCGCACCTTCATCTTCTTGGGCTTGGTCTTGTCGCGCGCCAGGCCGGCGAACATGCCGCGCAGCTGCTCGGCCATTTCTTCCATGCCGGGCGGCGTCATCACGTCCATCTGCGGCGCGGCCTGGGCCACTTCGATCTCGATTTCCAGGTCGTCGATCTTGCCTTCGCGCAGGCGCTTGCGGAAGGTCTGGCGGGCGCTGTTGTCCTCGCCGCGCTCGGGCTCGCCCGATACGCCGCGGGCCGGCGGTACCAGCGCGTCCAGGATGCGGTCCTCGGCGGCGTCCTCGGCCTGGGTGCGCACGCGGCGCATTTCCAGCTCGCGGGTCTGCTTGATCGAGTATTCGGTCAGGTCGCGGATGATGGTGTCGACGTCGCGGCCGACGTAGCCCACTTCCGTGAACTTGGTGGCCTCGATCTTGATGAAGGGCGCGTTGGCCAGCTTGGCCAGGCGTCGCGCGATCTCGGTCTTGCCCACGCCGGTGGGGCCGATCCTCAGGATGTTCTTGG
>NZ_JAGTJY010000113.1:0-19507 GCF_018195695.1 Achromobacter sp. Marseille-Q0513
TGTCCGCCCAGCATGACCTTGTCGACCTCGGCGGAATAACGCTGGGGCGATGGCGCCGCGCCGGCGCCCGGCGTGTTCAGGGCCACGTCCCACAGCGTGCGGGTGGCGCCGTTGGCATAGGTGGCGACCACGCCCTTGACGTTGCTCTGCCCGGCCACCGATCCCGTGACCGGCGTCAGGTTGATGGATTGAATCCCCAGGTCGGCCAGGCTGGTCAGTTCCCCGGCGCTGGCGTAGGCATCCTGGTTGCGATCGACCCAGACGCGCAGATGCGCCCAATGCGTGTCCTCGGCGTCGAGCTTGCCGTCCTGGTTGCTGTCCAGGCTGGCCAGCGTCGGCCGCGCGCCGGCGCCTTCGGTCAGGGTGAACAGTTCCGCGCCGCTGGAGATCCGGCCGTCGAAATTGCGGTCCATCACCAGCAGGGGATCGGTGGGCGAGGTCCAGCGCGTGCGCTCCGGCCTGCCGTCCGCGTCCAGGTCGAAATCGACCTGCACGGCGCCCAGGTTCACACCGTCGTTGCCGGCGTCCAGCGCCAGCGGATCGGTGTAGGGAATGACGCCGGCTTCGACCTGGGCTTCCAGATAGGCCGCCATGGCCGCCGTGGACATCGGCACCCAGCCGAAGGCAGTGAGCTTGCCGTTGGACAGTGTGTTCTCGCCGACCAGGATGGTCTGCGACGGATCCAGGGAAATCTCGGTGCCGTCGTGCATCCGCACGCGGCCGGCCTGGCCGGCCTTGGGCGTGAAGCCGATCCAGCGTCCCTGGCTGTCGTAGTAGGTGATGGCCTCGAAACGCATGCCCCTGAATTCCACGACGTCCGGCACCGCCGCCGAGGGCCCCTTGATGAGAAGAAGCTGCCCGTCCCGCTCCACCAGCAGGTTCTGCTGGTGCGCCTGCGACCGCACGCCAGCCAGCAGGCCGCTCAGGTCGTTCAGGCTCAGGTTGCCGGGGCGCGTGCCGCCCGTGACGATATTGCTGGGCGCCACGAACTCGATGCCGTCGCGGGTGACGTAGCGGTCGGCCATGGTGGCCGTATAGCCCGCGCCCGCGTGCAGCAGGCCATGCCCGCCGCCGGTGGATCCGAGATCCGTGCGCGGCGGCAGCATGCCCACCGTGTCCGTCGCGACGTCCAGGATGATGTCGTTGCGCCGACCCGGCGCCGTCGGGGGATTCAGGACATTGGTCACGCCCGTGGCCATGCCCTGCACGGTGGCGTCGATCGACGCGCCGTTGTTGCCGAAGCCCGCGACCGCGCCACGGACCTCTCCGCCCAGGGCGGCCACGAACCCGTACTGGACGGCATTGCCCAGCGCGTCGAGATTCTCGCCGACGAATACGCCGCCGGCTTCCCAGCGCTCCAGCAAGCCCTGCCGGGTGCTGTCCCAGATCGCCTGCCCCAGGGACTTCAGGTAGCCCTGCGGATCCTGCGCGAAGGCGGTGGCGTTGAACTGCACCGTTCTCAGGAAGGGAATGACGACTTCGTTGGTCCAGGTTGCGATGCCGGCCGCCACGGCCTCGAGATCGGCCTGCGCCGCCGCGAAATCGGCGTCGCTGAGCGAACCGGCCATGGCCGCCAGCGGCGCGCCGACGTAGTCCCAGGCGCTGTCGGCGACGGCGCCGACCAGGGTCACGCCGGCGACGATCGCCCCCGCCGCCAGGGTGGGCACGCCCGCCGCCGTCAGCGCGACGGTGCCGCCGACCACCAGCAGGCCAACGGCGACGTCGTGCAGCAGCTGCTTGCCCGCCACGGCATCGGCTTCCAGCACGGTCTGGCCGGCCTGCCGGGCCTGCGTATAGTTGACGAATACATCGGTCGTCGCGATCGCGCGGTCGAATGCCTTGCCGCCCACCGACAGGACGCCGCGCCCCAGCGAGGCCATGTCCTGGGCCTTGGCCACCGAGGTCAGCATCTGCTGCTGCGAAGACGCGATGGCGCGTTGCCTGGCGTAGGCAGCCGCCTGCTGGCGCGGCGTGGCGGGCTTGGGAACCGTGAAGCCCTTGGATTCGATCAGCGTGTTCAGATCGGCCAGCTTGGCCTTGGTGCCGAAGAGCGGCGTATTGTTGGCCGCCGCCGTGGCCAGCAGCGTATCGATCTTGGCCTGGCTGTTGAAGGCGCGCCAGCGCAAATCGCCATGGGCCGCCTTGATGGCCGCCGTCTCGGCGCGATAGGCCGAGAGGTTCTGCCGACCCGTGTCGAAGCCGTTGGGCCCATTGCCAAACACCTGCGCGACATCGGCGCGCCAGGCCGCGTCGGCGGCGGCGGCGGAAAGCCCGGCGTACTTGGGGTCCGTCTTGGTCAGCGTCAGCCGGCCGTCGATCATCGACTTGCTGGTGTAGTCGCGCAGGTCCTTGGCCAGGATCTCCGCCTGATCGTAGATCTGCGCGCGCAGCGTCTGCTCGGCCGCGGACAGCGTGGCCGGATTGGCCCGCATCAGGGTTTCGTAACTCTTGCCGTACTGCGTGGGCGTGCGGCCGAAATCGTCCAGGATGGCCCGCTGCGCGGCCTCGACGGGTTCATGATTGCCGGCGTGGCGGACGGTTCCCGTTGCCTTGGCAATGGCTTCATCCCTGGGGATGAACAACAGATTCTCAGGCGCATCAACGTCAAACCGCTTCACGTCGATCAGCAACTTGAGCACGGAGCTGGTCTGCCCCACGTTCTGTTGCAACGAGTGATGTCCTTCCATCACTGCATTGGCCATTTGGCGCATCCTAGTCCAAGGTTGGCCGCCTACGTCTGCAAGCTCTCGTATGAGTAGCCCTTGATGCCGGCGGCATGAAACGCGGCAACGGCCACGTCGTCCACAATCTGTATCCCCGGCGCATGCTGCAGCCGGAACGCGTGCGCCTCTCCGACGACGTCCAGTTTCATCCGGACATCGATCAGCTTTCTGTAGCTCTTGAACGGCACGTTGTCGTAGTACGTCAGTTCGGATCGTTCCTCATCGACGCAGTCGAGCCAGCGCCGCGTATCGCAGAACCAGAATCCGGGACCTGGCTCGTCAAGATTTCCGTAATCCACTTCGGTCGGCTCGAACACGAACGCGCCGGGATCCAGCTCGGTCATCACCTGCCTGAGTCGGTCCGACACCAGCCAGACGCCCGTCGCCAGGATGGAATAGGCATCCCGCAGCCTGGCGGGCGGCACCTTCTTGTCGAAGGCGATCTTCGGCGGCTCGCTGAAGACCAGGCCCAGGAAGGGCTTGGCATGGTCTCCCGGCCACTCGCGCATCAGTTCCGCTTCGTTCTGCCAGACGTGCCAGGGCTTGCCGGGCAGCTTCAGGTCGTCCCACAGCCGGTAGAACCGCCGCGGTGCGGACTCGCCCGCCGCGATCTCCCGCGTCGACCCGGCATTCGCCTTTTTTTCCGTAGTCATGCTGATCTCCGATTTCCCAGTGTCTTGCTCACGCATTTCGCCATATCCATGTGACGCCTTTCAGCACTCCGGCCGGCATCGCTGCCACGCCGGCGCCGCGCCGCCACCGCAAACGAGCACTCTACAACGACTCGCGCAAACCGCCTCTGGGAAAGTTGCAAGACACCCTGGATAGACAGGCAACATCACTACAGGCCGGCGCATCTTAGCCAGCCTGTCTTACGCGCTGAAGCCGGACTTTGCGGTGCGCCCGCGATCGCGTGCCACGGAGTTGCAATATCCCGCGCGCCCGAACCGGGGCGGCGGGTAGCGGGTCTTGCCAGGCTGCGGGCGCAGCCGGCGGCGGGAGCGGGGCGGGCAGGCCGCCCCTTATTTCGTCTTGCCCAGCGACAGCGGCACGCCCCAGATCGGATCTTCCATGCCCTGCCTGCCCAGCGGCGTGATCTGCATGGGCTGCATTCCGGACAGCATCTCGCGGTGCTTGTCGCTGACATTCACGCGCCGCGCGATCAGCTGCTGCGCGAACTCCATCGGCGCCGGACGGGTGTAGACGGTCAGGTCTTCCAGCGGGCATTCGATCATCTTGGGATCGACCGCGCGGCAGGCCGGCTGGCGGAACTTGTAGCTCGGCGTCTTCAGGTGCATGCGCTGGCTCAGCACCAGCTGGCCGCCCTTCAGCGTGAAGCTGGCCAGCGCCTGCGCCGGCGGGATGCGCGCCTGCACCTTGATCGCGGGGATATCGCGCGAATCGGTCTGTTCGTAATAGCCCGCCGGCATGCCCGCCGAGGTCTCGTTGTATTGCTGCTCGCCCCAGCTCACGCAGGCGCCCGAGGCCGCGTGCACGGCGGTGCAGACCTGGCGCGTCTTGGTCTGGGTATGCGTGGTGGCGTCGCGCCACGCGGCTTCCCGGTAGAACTGGCGATACAGCTCGGGCGACAGATAGGCGGTGCCGTTGGCGCCCCGGCCCGATCCGACCGGCCCGCTGCGCGCGCCGACCTGGTCCAGCAGGGCGTTGAGCTTGTAGTCGTCGCCGCCGGTCAGCAGGTACTTGCCGGGCGGCAGGATGTGCACCTCGAACGCGCCGAACAGATAGGTTTCCTTGGGATCGCGCTTCAACGAGTTGGTCTGGAACTTGCGGCTGAAGGTCACCCTGGGCTCCTGCGCGTGCATCCAGATCACGGTCGGCGTCCATTGCGTCATGGTCAGCGCGTCCTTCAGCGACGCGTGCGGCATGATGTCGGCCACCAGCACCACGGCCATGTCGTCCTTCAGCGCCTCGCCGATCAGGTCGAGCAGCTGCGCGTAGCGCGGGTCGTCCATGGTGCCTTCCTTGCTCGTCATGAATGACGGGCCGACGCAGCCCGTCAGGGTCAGCGTGAGCGTCAGGGCGGTCAAGGCGTGGCGCGGTCGCGGCAGGGTCATGGATCTGTCCTTGGTGGCAATGCGTGATGGGATCGTCGAGCGCGCATCCTAATGGCCGGGGTCCGGATCACAAAGCGCGCGCTGCGCGCTGAAACATGGCCCGTCACGCCTGCCTGGCGCCGCGCCGCCGCGCGCGGCGGGCCGTGGATGCGGGGCATCGCCAGCGCTGGCAAGGGCCATGACGGCTTCGCGCCGCGCGGCTGGCGGTTCGAGGCCCGCGCCCTGACGCGAAAGATATTGTTGCGATTGTTTCTCGTATGGCGCGCGCGGCGTGCCTCGCGCGCAACACGGAACCGCGCTTCCAGCCCGCCGCGAGGCCCGCCTGCCCGTGCTGCCGCCGACACATGCCATCGCTGTCGGACGATGCTGGCCTGAGCGCGCGGCCGCGCCGGCGGCGGGCGCGGCGCGGGCCCTGGCGCTGGCGTAGCGCCGTCCGATCCCGCGCTACGGCGACGCCCGTTCAGCGCGCCAGGTTCTGGCCGAAGTCCGTCAGGGGCTCGGCCAGCCGATAGGCCTGCGCCGGCCGGTAGGCCGCCGGCACGATGCGGGTTTCCTTGAGCGCGCCCGTTTCCAGGATCTTGCGGCGGAAGTTGGCGGCATTCATGCGATGCCCGGTCACGGCCTCGAAGGCCGCCTGGACCTGGGGAATGGTGAATTCGTCGTGCAGCAGGTGCGCGACGATGGACGTATACGCCGACTTCGCGCGCAGGCGCTGCGCGGCCAGCGCGATCAGGCGGTTGTGGTCGAACGCCAGCGCCGGCAACGCCTCGACGTCGTGCAGCGAGATGCGGCCGTCGTCCGCCAGCGGCTGCAGCGCGTCGGCGGCATGCAGCGCCAGGTACACCACCGACGCGGACCAGCCGCGCGGATCGCGCGCGGGGCCGGATTCGGTGCAAGCCTGCTCCAGATGGGCCGGCTCGAAGCCGAGCTTCTCGCGCAGCACCCGACGCGCGGTCTGTTCCGTATCCGCGTCTTCGTCGACGCGCACATAGCCGCCCGGCAAGGCCAGCCGCCCCTTGAACGGCGCCGTCGCGCGCGGCGCCAGGGCCACGTGCAGGCGCTCGTCGATCAAGGCAAGCAGCGCCACGTCCACGGTCAGGATGGGGCGTTCATGGACAGCGGTGGTTTTGGTCATCCCGGGGCTCTGGAAAGATCGAGAGGCAGGGTGGCACGCGCCGCTCCCGCCCCCTGCGATTGCACGGATGTCTTGTCGCGCAAGTATGACAGGCTTGTTTTCAATATGCGATAAAGTCGCGCGCTCCGGGCGGCGCCGGAGCGCGCTTGGCCTCTCAGCCGCCGTTGCGCAAGCGCGCGCGGATCTCGGCCAGCGTGTGCTCGCGCACCAGCTTGCCATCGACGAACACGTCTTGCAGCAGGCCGCCGGCTTCCTGTTCGGGCGTCTGACGATCGTGCAGCACATAGTCATCGCCCTCGCGCTCGACGCGCAACAGGCCCACCGCCGACTTCTTGGTGCCGCTGTCGGTCTTGGGATCCTTGGACAGCTCGCGCGCCTCGCCGTCGACCATGCCCCAGGTGGCCTTCATGGCCATGCCGAAGCTGTCGCGGGTCAGGTATTGATAGCTGTAGGAGCCGACGCCGAACACGCAGTTGGTCGAGGCATAGCCCTTGATCCGCAGGCGTTCCAGGATCCGCTCGGCGCGGCTCAGCGTGATCGAGTCGCCGTAGATCAGGCCCACGCGCGGATGCAGCACGCGAAAGCCCTTGGCGGTCAGGTCGCCGCCGAAGATGTCCCACAGGCATTCCACGGCGCCCTTGCGCTCGGCCTCGGTGATCCTGCCGCCCGTGTCCTTGACGGTGTACATGCCGTACGCGTCGGCATCGCCCGCCAGCTCGTCCGCCAGGTAGCCCGTCAGGATCTTGACCGGATCGCCGGAATCCGGCCGGAACACCACCTTGGCCTGGCCCAGCGCATTGGGCGCGCGCGCCAGGATCTCGGCCTTCAGCGCGCTGGCGTATTCGGTGATGACCTGCCAGAAGTCCCAGGTGTCGGACACGATGGACACGATGCCCGAGGGATAGACCTCGGTGATCAGCCGGCGGAAGGTGCCGATCTCGTCCAGCTTGCCGCCCATGCTCATCACGCTGTGCTCGGTCGCCGGCACGCTGCCGCCCACCAGTTCGCGGTCGGAATCGGCGCCGTAGTACAGCTCGGCGTAGTCGATGGCCGCGACGGTGTCGGTGCCCGTGAACGAGCACAGGTGGGCGAAACCGGCGCGCATGGAATCCTCGGGGCCGGACAGGCCTCGCGCCGAGAAGTCGTGCGCCTGCCAGTCGATGAAGGCGGCGTCGGCGCCGGTCAGGTCGGCATAGGCCTCCAGCAACCGGCGGTATTCATGGGCGATGGTGGCCACCGTGATCGGCTTCCAGTTGAAATTGGACAGCACGGTTTCCAGGTAGTTGGTCAGCCAGGCGAATTCCTTGCGGGTCTCGCGCACCGTGAACAGCGGCACCTTGATGTTGACGCGCGACCCTTCGGGCAGCGCCTTGATGCGCACGGGCAGGTAGCCCAGGTCGTGCAGGGCCGCGATGTGGTCGACCGGCACGGCGCCCGGGCCCAGGGCGTTGTCCATGCGGCGCCGGTACTGGCGCACGGCCTGCGCCTTGGGCAGGCGGAAGAAGCCGGCGTCGAAGGCCTGGATCAGGAATTCCTTGACGAAGCCCTGCAGGCCCACGAACACCACCTTGCCTTCGAACGGCGCCAGGCCCGAGCGCAGCACGGGCGCCAGCCGGTCGGAACGCGCCGTGAAGTTCGAGTAGACGCTCTCGGTGCCGGCCGGGTACTGGAAGATGTGGCCGCTCTTGTAGAAGTCGATCTGGGTCAGGGGATTCAGGGTGGACATGGTTCTGCTCGACTGGGTAGGGTTGTTCAGAGTGGATTCGGATTCACGCCGCGATGGCCGCCGGCGGCGCCGCGTCGACCGCCTGGAAGATGCCGCCGCGCGGCGTCCAGAGCGCGGGGTCGCGCGGATAGGCCGTGTACAGCCTTGCGTAGTCCTTCAGCGGCGCCACGCCCTTGGTGCACAGGCCGTGCGTCACGTACAGGCCCAGCGGCCGGTCGCTGTGCCGGCGCAGCAGCGCGGCCAGCGCGACGAAGGTGCCGCCGCCGTCGCAGATGTCGTCCACCACCAGCAGCGGCAGGTCCGGCACCTCGTCCAGCACGCGCGCGCCGCTGAGCTTGCCCGTGGCGGTATTGCGCAGCTTGGCGCAGCACACCACCGGCGCGCCGAAGCGTTCGCCCAGGGCCAGCACGCGCTTGTGCGCGCCGGCGTCCGGCGCCACCAGCGCCACGCCGCCGGAAAATTCAGGCAGGGCCAGCACCTGGCCCAGGAAGCCCTCGGCCGATTCGATCTCGACGCGGTCCAGCAAGGCCGGCGCGACCGTGCTGTGCGGGTCGGCCACCACCACGCGGTCGAATTTCATGGCGTTGATCAGGCTGCAGAACACCTTGACCGACAGCGGCTCGCCCGCGACCGTGACGCGGTCCTGGCGCGCATACGGCAGATAGGGCAGCCGCAGCGTCACGGCCGCACCCTCGCCCGCCACGCGGCGCAGCGCGTCGTTCAGCAGCAGCAGGTCCATGACCGCGTCCGAGGAATAGATGCGAGCGTCGATGGTGTAGGCGCGCCCGGCTCCGCCCGCGCCCTCGCCGATCCAGACGTGGCGCTCGCCGCCGGGAAAGCCGAGGAAGCGGACCGGATGCGCGACGGCCTGGCCATCGCTGCCGGCGTAGGAAAGTTCGATGCGGGAGAAGTCGGACATGATGTTTAGTGTTTATTGCGATTTACGATTAAGTATAGCGATGCGCGCCCGGATGTCAAATCCCGTCCCGCTCAAGACCGGCGCAATGCAAACGCCCCGCGCATCGTCGGCGACGATGCGCGGGGCATGACGGGATCCAGGCGGATCGCTAGTTGAACGCCTTGTTGAAGAACAGATAGGCGGCGTTGGGCGCCAGCGAATTGCGCGTGAACACGGAGAACTGCGCCTTGAACTTGACGCTGCATTTGCAGTCGGGAATGTTGTACGCGACCACCGGCCCGACCGCCGCGCTGGCAAAGCGGGTGCCCGACACGCGCTGCCCGTTCAGCCGGTCATCGGCGATCTGGCGCGCGTAGTAGCCCGCCACGCCCAGCTGCCAGCGGCCGATGACCTCGCTGACCGCCATGTCCACGTCCAGCACCATGCCGTTCCTGTAGCCGGTCGCCGAGTTCTTGCGGGCGATGTCCAGGAAATAGCTCATGCTGAATTCGGTGCCGTCGCCCAGGAAGTTCGGCCCGGTCAGATAGGTGACGGCGCCATTCGGAATGTAGTAGAGCGTATTGCGTCCCGTGGTGTACAGATCGTTGGTGTTGTACTTCCCGGTGGGCAGCACCATCGAATAACCCAGCTTCATCGTCAGGCCGCGCGGCCGGCCGCCCTCGACCTCGCCCAGATGCCTGCTCCACATGAGGACGTCGGTGTAGATGTCGTTCATGCCCTTGAAGCTCTGCTGCTTGCCGTTGACCTTGATGCTGCCCCAGCCGTAGCCGGTGGCCACGGAACTGCCCAGCGTGCCGCCGAACAGCTGCCCCGGATAGACGTAGAGCAGGCCGAATTCCGCGATTCCACCCGGCAGCCTGACCGAGGTCGTGGGGCTGCGTCCATCGTTGTCGTAGAACTTTTCCCCCAGCGCGCCGACGGCGATGACCGAACCGTACAGGCCCGGATGCGGCGGCAGGTAGGCGCTCTGTATGTCCGTGCCGCCCACCGGACCGCCGTAGGTCACGCCCTGCGCCGCCAGCGCGCCGCGCGCGCAGGCCCAGAGCAGCATGCCGATGAAAATGAAATGCCTCATGGTTTGTCTCCCTTGTATGTCTTTTGTGTGTGACTGCTGCTTGAATGGCGCGGGCCCGCGACACTTGCCGGCCCGTGCCGATGAACGGACGAAGCCGCCCGAAATCAGTCCATGCGCGCTCCGGTGCGCATCGCGGGCGTTGCGGCATCTCTCGCCAGCGCAAAGCGCGACGCCCCGAAGTCGGCGACAAGACGCCGCATGAAATCCTCGAAACCGAACCAGGCCCGGTTGCCGGACGTGAACGGATGCACGACCAGCACCCAGGGCTCGTCGGGACGCGCGGTTTCGTGCGCGGCGGCCAGGCGATAAAAGTGGTCGTAGGCCGCGTCGGCATCCAGCGTGCCGAATACACCGCCGAATCGTGGATGGATGACCGCGCCGTCGATCAGCGCCGGATCAGTCGGCAGCACCGCCAGCCGCGCCGGCGGCATTGTTCCGGCACCGGACGCCAACGCGCGCGCCGCATCGATTGCTCCGGACAACGCCCGCGACACGTAGCGGATGCCGTGCGCCGCCAGCACCTCGTCCGTCCAGGGATTGATACCCAGCCCCGGCGGCCGGAATCCCGCCGGCGCCTGCCCCGTCAACCCGCGTATGCTCGACACGGCGAGCTGAATCAGGCGGTCTTCTTCGTCGCGCGAGGCGATGCCCGTCCACATTTCGTGCTTCCAGCCGTGCACGGCGATCTCGTGCCCGGCCGCATGCCAGGCCAGCAGCTCGTCCGGGTACAGCACCGCCGCATAGCCTTCCGCGAAGTAAGTACAGCGGATCCGCAATTCATCCAGCAGCTTGAGGATGCGCGGATGCCCCAGCTCCAGGCCGATCCGGTTGTAGGCGGCCCACTCGGCGGCGGGAATGCCGGCGGGACAGGGCCAGGGCAGCGGGTCGCCGGCCGCGCTGCCGAAATTGTCGAATGTGATGCACAGCATGATCGAAGGTCCAGGTTGGGATGAAGGGGCGCCGGCGAACTACGCCGCCACCACGCGGTTCTCGATGTCGCCGATGCCTTCGATCCGCATGCGCACGACGTCGCCAGGCGCCAGGAACAGCGGCGGCTGGCGCGCGGCGCCGATGCCGGCCGGCGTGCCGGTGGCCAGCACATCGCCGGGTTCCAGCGTCATGGCGCTGCTCAGCTCCTCGATCTGCTCGAAGATGTTGAAGCGCATCTCCGCCGTATTGCCGTCCTGTCGCAGCTCGCCGTTGACCCAGGTGCGGACTTGCAGCGCGTGCGGATCGGCGATCTCGTCGGCCGTGACCAGCCACGGCCCCAAGGGCCCCAGCGAATCGAATGACTTCGCCAGCGTGATGGTCGGGCTGCGGTGATGGCGCTCGCGGATGCTGGCGTCGTTGCAGATGGTGTATCCGGCGATGTAGTCGATGGCGTCGCGCGCCCGCACGTTGCGGCAGCGCCGGCCGATGACCACGGCCAGCTCCACCTCGTAATCCAGCGTCGACATGCCCGGCGGAATGACCAGCTCGTCGAACGGCCCGGTGATGCAGGACGCCTGCTTGTTGAACCAGATCTGGTGTTCGCCGACGCTGACGTTCAGATGGGCGATCTCCCGCAGATGCGAGGCATAGTTGCCGCCGATGGCCAGGAACGCCGACGGCCGCCGCAGCGGCGGCAGCAGCCGCACGGCGGACAATGGCAGGCGCGCCGTGGATTCTCGCGCCAGCAGCGCCAGCATGCGCCACGAGGTCCCCTGCCCCGACAGCCAGTCCGCCAGATCGGCCGACAAGGCCGGCAGGCCCGCGGTCACGTCGATCACCGTGTCCGCCTCGACCACGCCCAGGCGGTCCCGGCCGCCCTCTCGAAACATGGCAAGTTTCATCCTATCTCTCCAGCATGTGATGGCGTGCGCCCGGCGGCAGGCCGGCGCGCGAACGCCTTGATGTTCAAAGCCGCGCCCGCCGCCTCATAGATCCAGCGTGAGCAAGGCCGATTTCGCCCGCGAGACGCAGGGCAGGATGACGCCGTTGGATGCGCGTTCCGCCTCCGACAGCACGTCGTCGCGATGGTCCGGAATGCCGTCGATGACCCGCGTCATGCACATGCCGCAGACGCCCTGCTCGCAGGACAGCGGCACTTCCACGCCGGCGCGGACGAGCGCGGCGGCGATCGAGCAATCCGGCGGCACCTCGACGCGCCGGCCGCTGCGCGCCGCCAGCACTTCGAATGCGCCCGCCTTCATGGACGGCGCCGCCGGCGGACGGCTCGCGCCGAAACGTTCGTAGTGCAGGCGGCCGGCCAGCGCATGCCGCTCGGCCAGCGTCACGGCATCGGCCAGCATCGCGTTCGGGCCGCACAGATAGACGTGCTGGTCCGCGTCCAGGCTGGCGAACAGCCTGCCCAGGTCCAGCCGGCCGTCTGCCGGATCGTCCTCGAAGTGGTAGCGCACACGATGCCGGCAGGCGCCGGCGTCGAGCCGGTCCAGGAACGCGGCGGCGGCGCGGCTGCGCGCGCAGTAGTGCATCTGGAATTCCAGGTCGCGCCGCGCCAGGTGCTCCGCCATGGCGATGATGGGCGTGATGCCGATGCCGCCCGCGATCAGCACCACGCGCCGATGCTCGGGCGACAGCGCGAACAGATTGCGCGGGCCGCGCACCCGCAGGGGCGCGCCGACGGCAAGCGTCTCGCACAGATAGTGCGCGCCGCCATGCGGGGACGAGCGGTGGATCGCCAGCTGATACCCCTCCCGCGCGCCGGGCGGATTGCATAGCGAATAGGCGCGCGCGCCGCCCGGCACCTGCACTTCGACGTGATCGCCCGGCGCGATCTCGGGCAGCGGCTCGCCCTGCTCGCACGTCAGCGTCACCGCGTAGATGTCGTCGGCGATCCGACGGCGCCGCGCCAGCCGCATCGGCCGCCAATCCGCCGTCGCGCGGCCAGGAACGCGCTCAGCCATGCGATGCCTGCGCCTGGTCTTCGGAGACGACTACGTGGATGGCCTGCGTCGGGCACTCGCTGGCGGCCTGCGCGATCTCGGCCGCGTAGTCAGCCAGCGGCGCGCCGGGCACGATCCGGGTCCGGTTGCTGTCGTAGTCGAGCGCGAAGACCTGGGGGCACAGGGCCGCGCAGTTACCGAAACCGCAGCACATGCCGTTCAGGATCTGGACGGTGAGTTGACTCATGGCCGTTCAACCTTGCGCCGCGCGCAGCGCGACGGTCATGCGCAGCAACATCGGGAAGGTCAGGTCCGGCACGCGCTCGAAGCGCGTCTCCGTCAGGCGCATGCCGGGAAAGCGCTGGAAGATCGTGCGCAACAGCACATCGCCTTCCAGCCGGGACAACTGCGAGCCCAGGCAGAAGTGCCCGCCGCCCGCGAAGGCCAGATGGCGGTTGTCGGGCCGGTCGATCAGGTAGCGGTCGGCCTGCGGGAAGCGTGCCTCGTCCCGGCTCGCCGCATGCAGTCCCAGCAGCAGCCGCTTGCCCCGCGCGATGTCCCGGCCGCCGACCGTGAGGGTCTCGGACGCATAGCGATGGATGAAATGCACGGGCGAGTCATAGCGCAGCGACTCTTCCCAGGCGTTGCGGGCCAGGTCGGGCTGCGCCATCAGGCGCGCCCGCTCGCCGTCATGGCTCAGCAGGGCCAGCACCGAGTTGGTCATCGCCACCTTGGTGGTGTGATAGCTGGCGACCAGGAAACCGATCAGCGTGGTGACCAGCTCGGAGCGGGTCAGGCCGTTGTCGCCGCCTTCGGCGGCCATCAGGGCGCCAACGAAATCATCCTCGGGCAGCTTGCCCCTGAGCGTGTCCAGCACGTCGTCCATGTACTCGTAATAGAAGGCCGCCGAGGCGTCGGCCTCGGCCAGCCGTTCCGGCGTGATGTCCGACACGCTCAATACCGCGTTCAGGCCGTGCTGCCGCGCGAACAGCTCGCGGGCGTCGGACAGCGGAACGTGCAGCAGCCGACAGGCGATTTCCGCCGGCACCGGATCGGCGAAGGCCGACACGAAGTCGATCTCGTCCTGCCCTTCCAGCCGGTCCAGGTGCTCGACGATGACCTTTTCCACCCAGCCGCGCATGTTGGCGACGGTCCTGGGGTTGAACGCCGGGGTCACGATGCGGCGGATGCGCGTGTGGTCGGGCGCGTCGATGTTCGGCAGCGACTCGCGGTAGAAGCGCGCGCCCGCGCCATTGCCGATCCGCTCGGGAAACACGCCGGGCGCCTGCTGCACGGTCGCCAGCGGATTGCGCAGCACCTCGTCCACATCGCTGTAGCGCGTCAGGACGATGCAGTCCTCGCCATTGATGTCTATCTCGAAATGGGGAAAGTCGCTTTGCAGGCGGCGGTAGGTCGGGTATCGGTCGGCGAGGAAGGCCGCGGACTTGAGGTCGGGGATGTCGGTAGGGCGCATCGCATTCTTCTTGAAATGAGTGAACGATCCGCCGTGCGCCTTGAGTCCCAGCCTGGTGTCTCCTGTGCTCGAAACGTCCGCACGTCGGTCTGGCGGGAGTATGGTTTCGCGCCCCCATGCGAAGGACTCGTTTCCTTGCGCGAAAGCACCACCGGACGAACGCCGCCGGGGCGGCGCCCAGGGCGGCTCGGGGATACACGGATTGCGCGCGGCGGCCAGCGGTGTTTTCCTTCCCGCAGGGCGCCGCGAGTGGATATCGGTGCCGGATGACCCCGCCAGGCGGGATGGATGGAAGACCCTGATGGACCCGATAAGCGCCGCGCTGGACACTTGCCGCTTCGCCGAGATCGAGGCGGGCCAGGCGCAATCAAGCAGCCCGTGGGCCGTGCACATGCCCGGCGGCGTCTGGCCGGTCTCGCTGTATGTGTTCACCGGCGCCGGCTGCAACCTGTTCATGACCCGTTCGGGCCAGCAGAACGCATTGCGCGACAAGAGCGTGTGCCTGATCCTGCGCGCCCAGGAACATATCGTCCAGGACGCGCTGCGCACCGCCCCCAACCAGCCCGTCGATCTGCGCAACCCGGCCAATGCCGACCGCTTCCGCACGCTCGCCTTCGGCGAGTCGCCCCACGCGGGCGTCACGTCCACGTTCTACGTCGGCATGGCGCCGGCCAAGGGCGCCGGCACCGCGCTGTTCGACGCGCTGCCCGACCTGCTGCAGCTGGATTTCGACGAGCTGCCCGCCTGGCTGTGCCGCGCGACCGAGGCCATCCGTGACGAGCTGACGCTGCGGCGTCCGGGTTTCCGGTCGGTGGCGCTGCGCCAGGCCGAGCTGATCGTGATCCAGCTGATCCGGCACTACATCGCCGCGCACACGCCGCGCCTGCCGGCGTGGATCTCGCTGCCCGAGGATTCGCGGGTGGCGCTGGCCTTGCGCGAATTCCATCGCGACATCTCCCGGCCATGGACGCTGGACATGCTGGCCAGCGCCGCCGGCACCTCGCGCTCGCGCCTGATCGCCGCGGCGCAGCGCGAGCTGGGCGCGGGCATCTTCCACTACATGACCCGCATACGCATGCAGGAAGCCTCGCGGCTGCTGACCGATACCTCGATGGCGGTGGGCAGGATTGCCTGGCAGGTGGGCTACCAGTCCGAAGCGGCGTTCTCGATCGCGTTCAAGCGCTACAGCGGCGAGCCGCCCCGGCGGTTCCGCGAGGGCGCCAGGGCCTGATGTCCGCGACCGCCGCGCATGGCGGCCCGTGGGCCCTCAAGCCGCGCGCATGCGCTCGCACAGCTCGCGGATCGCCGCGATGTCGCCCTGGCGCGCCAGGCGCTGCACCTGTTCGCTGAAATCCTTGAAGGCCGGGTCGCGCGCCCGCGCGGCGCGCGCCCAGTCCATCAGGTCCGAGATCGCGCCGCTGTCCAGCAGCAGTTGCACCTGCTCCTGCTCGGCGCGCGACAGGCGCGGCAGCTGCCTTGCGACGGGCGCCGTCTCGTTGCCCGCCTGGATCATCGGCAGATGCAGCAGCCTGCCCAGCACATGCCGCAGTTCCGCCAAGCTGATGGGCTTGAGCAGGCTGGCGTCATAGCCGGAACCGTCCAGGGCCAGCGCGTCCTGCGGCGTCGCCGACACGGCGACCACGGGCAGGCCCGGCCAGCGCTCGCGCGCGGCCGCGAGCACGGCCGAGCCATCGGCGCCTTCCATGCGGTGGTCGGTCAGGATCAGGTCGGGCCGGCGCGCGTCGTCGGCCTGGATGCGGGTCACCATGGCCAGGCCGTCGGCCTCGCTCTCCACCTGGAAGCCCAGGCTGGCCAGCTCCTCGACCAGGAACTCGCGGATTTCCGGCGTGTCCTCGGCCAGCCAGAGACGCTTGCCTGTGCCATCCAGCGTCGGCAGCATGTGCGCCGCGGCGGCGAGGTAGTGATGCGAAACGCGGGACTCGTCAACCTGCCTGACCGGCAGCGTCACGCTGACCGTCGTGCCCTGCCCCACTTCGCTCTCGATGCGGATGGCGCCGTTCATGCGCTGCACCCATTGCTGGACGATCGCCAGGCCCAGTCCGACTCCGGGCTGGCTTTCGGCGGACGCGAGCCGCTGGAATGGCTCAAAAATGCGTTGCCGGTCTTCCTGCGCGATGCCGCAACCGGTGTCGCGCAGCGCGAGCGCCAGCCATCCTGACGCCTCGCCCGGACCCGGCGCGGCGTAGCCCGCCGTCAGGGTCAGGACGCCGCCGCGCGTGAACTTGGCCGCGTTGTCGATGAGATTGGACAGCACCTGGCGCACGCGCTTGCCGTCCATCTCCAGCACGGCCGGCACCGCATCCGACACCTGCAGCACGAAGCGGTTTTCCTGTCGCGCCGCGATCGGCGCGGCTTCCTTGGCCAACGCGTCGAGCAGGGCATGCGCGTACTCGGGCGCCAGCCGCAAGGACTGGCCGCCCGCGCCGGCGGCGTAGTCGATCAGGTCGTTGACCATGCCCAGCATGTGATCGGCGCTGCGGCGTATGACCGCGCCGCGCGGCGCGTCGTCGCGCCCGCCCGCCTGGATCAGATCGGCGAAACCGATGATCGAGGTCAGCGGCGTGCGCAGGTCGTGGCTGATGCGCGCCAGGAAGTCCTGGCGCACGCGGCCGGCCTCGTCGGCCTGGATCAGCGCGGCCTGCAGCGCCTGCGTGCGCTCGGTGACGGCCTGGTCCAGCCGCTGGTGCTCGCGCTCGCGCGCCTCGGCCAGTTCGCGCTGGGCCGCCAGCCGTTCCTGGCGATGCTGGCGCGAGCGGCCATGCAGCAGCACGGCCAGCATCAGCGAGATCGACAGCAGGTCCCAGGCCACCTCGGGGCCGCCTTCCCAGCGCCCCGGCAGCAGCCCGTGGATGTAGGCCACCCGCAGGAACAGGCAGGAGCAATAGATGGAGAAGGAAATCAGGAAGATGCGCGCATTGGCGTGGCCCCGGCGCCAGCCGTCGGCCATGGATACCAGCCAGATCAGCGCCCACAGGAAAACCAGTCCGGTCAGCACCTGCGCGCTGACGCGGTAGTCGCCCAGCGCGGCCCAGAACAGCCCGGCGATGCCGACGACGATCTGCAGCCCGTACACCCAGCGCCACAGGCGTATCCGCTGCAGATCGGCGAACAGCATCGACATGGAGGCGAACAGGGTCGTCGCCAGCGAACCGAGCACGCTGGGCGCGCGCAGCACCAGCTCGCCGCCGCCGGTCAGCACATAGCGGTATAGCAGGCCCTGGAACGACAGGCTGTACAGGATCTCGACGAAGATGGCGGCGGACAGCAGCAGGAACACCCGGTCGCGCAGGGTCACGCCCAGCAGGCCCGCATAGATGCCGACCATCATCAGCGCGCCGACCAGCAGCGCCACCACCATCGTGTTGCGCTGGGTCACGCTGACGAAGGCCGCCGGCGTGCGCAAGGTGGGTTCCATGCTCAGCGCCGAACGGCTCTGGACCCGGATCAGCACCGTCATCCGCTCGCCCGGCGCCAGCCGCAGCGTCGCCACCGACACCGAAGCAGGCACCTCGCGCGTGGCGAGCGGCTGGCGATTGCCCGCCAGCACGACCCTGGACGGTTCCCGCTGCCCATCGCTGAACAGATAGAAGCGCACGTCCTCCAGCCTGGGCACGCCGAAGGACAGCCAGCGTTCGACCACCTGATCGCCGGAGTTGCGCACCTGCAGCCGCAGCCAGAACGCCGACGCGGAATAGCCCCGGTTCAGCCAGGCGGAGGTCACCGGCTGCCAGGCGCCATTCAAGACCTGGCCGGCATCCTGGCCGCCGGCCTTGTCCTCGATGCCCAGCAGTTCATGAACCAGGGGCAGGGTGCCGCCCACGGCATTCAGATCGACGACGGGCTGGACGATCTGCCCGCGCGCCGGCAGGACCAGGAAGGACAGGACCAGCCACAGCAGCCACGCCAGCCAACCCGCGCGGCGGCTAGGCATGCGGATCCAGCTCCTGGCGCAAGGCCGTCGGCGGCATGCCGAAGCGCTCGCGGAAGGCGGTGGAGAAATTGCCGCGGTTGCCGAACCCCACCGCCTGCGAAATGGCCTGGATGTCCAGGCCGGTCTCGCACAGCAGGCGGCGCGCTTCGCGCATGCGCTCTTCGCGCAGGAATTCGAAGACGGTGGTGCCGGCGCAGCGCCGGAACGCCTGGTTCAGCCGCCGCGCGTTGGTGCCCAGCGCCTGGGCCAGCGCCACCAGCTCCGGCGTGTGCTCCAGCCGCTCGCGCAGCAGCTTGCGCGCGGCGCGGAACAGCACGCCATCGAGCGTGCTGCCCGCCGCCACGGCCGAAACACCGTCCTCCGGAGCGGACCCGGCTGGCGCCGGCGCGGGCACCGGCGCGGGCGCCACCCGCAGGTGGATCAGCAGGCGCAGGCGCACTTCCTCGAAATCGAACGGCTTGGCCACGTAGTCGACGGCGCCCGCCGACAGCCCCGCCACCCGTTCGGCCGGCAGCACGGCGGCGGTCAGGAAGATGATGGGAATCGCGCGGGTGGACTGGTCGGCCTTGAGCAGCCGGCAGGCCGCCAGGCCGTCGCAGACCGGCATGCTCACGTCCATCAGGATGATGTCCGGCTGCACCATCTGCGCCTTGCGATAGCCGTCGTTGCCATCCTCGGCCACATAGACGCGGCAATCCTGGCTGGTCAGGAAATCCACCAGCAGCATGCGGTCCTCGGGGCGATCCTCGACCACCAGCACGCGCAGGCCAGCAAGCTGGCCAGGGGCGGACAAATGAGAGGCATCGTTCATGCCGCGCATTCTTTCATGCCGGCCGACGGGCGCGTTGGTTCCAGGCGACAGCGCCCTGCCCCCCTCGCGAATATTTTTCCTTGCGGCAAACGTGCCGTGCATTCCGGCAAACCTCGTGAGCGCAATCATTATTTACGCATGATAGTGTTTGTTACAGCAAGCAACTGGTTGGGCCTGGGTGGGGCCGCAGTCGGCGAGCCGCGATACGAGCCGAGTCGTCCTGCATGGGGCGCCCTCCTCGCGGTAAGACAGGGCCCCCCCTTTTTTGACCCGGGCCTGCGGCATGCCCCCCAATTCTCTACAGCCAGAATCAGGATCCCGCGCAACGTCACGCGATAACAACACGCCACAAACACCGCGACAACGCCAGGACAGGGTTCCCCACCCAGCCCTCCGGAAGAAGACCGTCACCGCAGGCAAGCATCCCGCAGTACGCAATAGTTGTAAAGAAGTACCGAAATATTGTTTACAAAAGTCTGAAACATATATCAAAAAGCGTTTTTCCAATCTAGATGTAACAGATTGCCTCCAAAGCCCCCCATGCGCCGCCTATCCCACTCCCGCCGCCCCGCCGCCCTGCGCCAGCCCACCCTTCCCCTGCGCGCCGGCTTCGCCGCCGTGGTGCTGGCGCGGGCCGCCGGCCCCGCCGCCGCGCAGAACGTGCCCCTGCCGTCCGGCGCCGAGCCGGGCCGCCAGCTGCCGCAGCCAGCCATGCCGGAAAGCACCACCGTC
>NZ_JAGTJY010000114.1:0-19310 GCF_018195695.1 Achromobacter sp. Marseille-Q0513
GGCATGGGGTGCTCCTTCGTAGTGGTTGGAGCATTCAGAATAGTTCATTCAAATGAATTAATCAAATCGCTGGTTCAAATGAATGAAAAGAGGGGGCGGCGCTTGCGGCCGGCGCCAGGCGGCGGGCGCGAGCGCAGGGCGGCGGCACCGGGTGCACATCCGGCATGGGGTGGATCGAATCCCGGAGAGGGCGGGACGAGTGCGACAGGATGCAACGCCGCAAGCCAGGATCGAATGACCCAAGGCATAGGCCTAAGTCCAAAAAATAGGAAAAATCCTGGGCCAGATGATCGGAATCTCATGTTCTCGACCGACATTTCCGCCCAATTTAATGAGACTAGTCTTATTAAACCTAAGCTTGATTCGGTCTTCGTCTGATGTAAGCAAAGTCGGATAGTTCCTACACTTGTTCACAGTTAATCCGACAGAGGCTTGGTGCATGGCGTTGGAAATACAGGGCCCCGCATCGGGCCTTTTTTTCGGGCTCGGGCCGTCAACAGATACTCCCGGCGGCGCGGATGAACCGCGCGTCGATCATGCCTTCTTGCGATTTCGGCGCGCTCTGACGGAATGCTTCGAGCCGCATGGCGCCAGTTACGAGCCCGCCGCCATGCAGGTTCCTGCCGATGGCAACGGCGCGCGCGAGCAGGCATCGCGCCACGCCCGTGATCCCGCCGCGACGGCATTCCGCCACGCGCCGGAATGCCGGATAATCCGGCGAGCCGCGCTCGCGGGCGGATGCTGCGCGATGAAGGCGAGGCCCGTCGCGGACGCGCATCTTCCGGACGGCGACGCCTCGATGCGGAAGGCAAGATGTTTCGAAGCGCACTGGATGGCCGCGCATGACGCGCGGCCAGGTATAGAGGGAAACGCCTGCTCGTTGGCGTTGGGGGGATCAATGAACGAATTCGGAGTAAGCGTCATCATCGCGGACGACCATCCCGTCACCGGGCATGGCATCGCGCAGACCCTGGCGGCGGTGCCGACCATCCAGGTCGGCGCGGTGGTCTCCAACACCACCGAGCTGATCATGAAGCTGGACGCCGGCAGCTACGACGTGGTGGTGCTGGACTACGTGATGCCGGGACAGCAGTACGGCGACGGCCTGACGCTGCTTGCCTATCTGGCCCGCCGCTACCCGCAGCTGCGCATCGTGACCATGACCATGCTGGATTCGCCTCCCGTGTTCCGCGCCATGCAAAAGATCGGCGTGCAGTGCGTGGTCAGCAAGTCGGACGCGATGTCGCATCTGGTGGCCGCGGTGCATGCCGCCGTGACCCAGGGGCAGTACTTGTCTCCGACCGTCGTGGAACTGCTGCGCAGGCCCGGCTCCGGCGCCGCGTCGAACCTGTCCAAACGCGAGTCCGAGATCGTCCGCCTGTTCCGCGAGGGCTATAAGGTGACCGAAATCGCCGAAAAACTCCACCGCAGCAAGAAGACCATCAGCGCGCAGAAGCTGGCCGCCATGCGCAAGCTGGGCATCACCCGCGATGCCGACCTGATCCGCTATCGCGAGACGGTCGAGGGGTTGGACGTGGAAGGCCTGGCAGATATCCGGACCGACGGCTGAGGCCGCGACCGGGCGCGCCGACGCATGGAGACAGGCATGGACGCCGACGAGGACAGCAGCGCCAGCTCCCGCGACAGGAGCGCGCGCGCCAACGTTTTTCCCAAGGCCGTCCTGGTGGCGATGCGCAAGGCCACCGACGCGTCCTGCGGTGTGATCAGCCGCGCCCTGATCACGCATGATCCGGAAGCCATATGGCGCGAACTGCACGCGCTGTGCGGCGGGCTGCTGTCGCTGGGCAGCGTCGAACTGGCCCAGTTGTGCAAGGGCCTGCAGCACGTGTTGCGCGAGGAAGGCATCGAGGTGTTCGCCGGGCTCTGGCCGGCCCTGCGCGCCGAACTCATGGAAACGCTGGATGCCCTGCCGGCCGACCTGGGCGACGACGTGTCGTCCTGAGCGCCGCCGCCCCGGCGGCCTGCACGAGAGCGCCGGGTGTTCCATAATCGCCGCTGTCAGGATATCCGCCAACCCGCAAGCGAGCCCGCCCGATGCGACCCGATCTGAACCTGTTGTATGCGCTGGAGGCGCTGCTGGACGAAGGCAGCGTGGTGGCTGCCGCCCGGCGCATGCATCTGAGCGCGCCCGCCATGAGCCGGACGCTGGCGCGGATACGCGAAACCACTGGCGACCCCATTTTCGTGCAGTCGGGCCGCCAGCTGGTGCCCACGCCGCGCGCGCTTGAGCTGCACCAGCAGATCAAGGGCACGCTCCAGGGCGCCGCCGGCCTGCTGGCACCCGGGGAACAGGTGGACCTGAAACTGCTGGACGCGCGCTTCAACGTGCGCGCCAACGATATCTTCATCGGCATCCATGCGGGCCGCCTGCTGGACGCGATGCAGCAGGCCATGCCGCGCGCCACGCTGTGCTTCGCGCCGGAAGAGGACGACCTGGACGACGACGCGCTGCGCAGCGGCCGCGTGGACCTGTTCATCAGCGCCTCCCGCCCGCTGGGGCACGAGATCCGCGTGCAGCCGCTGTTTTCCGTCAGGGTGGTGGGCGTGGCCTGCGAGGACCATCCCCTGTTCAAGGACGAGATCACGCCGCGCCGCGTGGCGCGCTGGGGCCATATCGGCGTCTCGCGCCGGGGCAAGACGCAGGGGCCGATCGACGACGCGCTGGCCCGCCTGGGCCTGGACCGGCACGTGGCGCTGGTCGTGCCCACCGCCAGCAGCGCGCTGCTGGCGCTGCAAGGCTCCGACCTGATCCTGCCGCTGCCGGAACCGCTGGCGCGGCAGGCCTTGCGCATGGGCATGAAGATCCGCGCCTTCGAGCTGCCGCTGGCGCTGGACGGCGTGCTGATCACCCAGGCCTGGCATCCGCGCCACCAGATGGCGCCGGCGCATCAATGGCTGCGCCGCGCGATACGCGAGCTGACCGCCGCCGACCGGGGCGAGGCCGGGCCCGATCCCGCGCGCTGACGCGGGCCGGGCATCCGCCCGGCCTGCGTGGCGCCGCGCCGCCACGGCTGGAATGTCGCGGCGCATGCATGCGCCGCGCGCATTGCTGGCGTGCGAAATCTCGACTTCTCCGCGCCCGGGCGCCTCCGTAGACTTTTTCCATCGCAGCAACAGAGGAGCGACGGAACATGTCCACGGCACAGGATACGCGGCCGCAACCCCCGGCCTGGCCGGGCGCCGTCTCGCGCGCCTGGACGCTGCTGCAGCGGCTGGACATCGCCACGCCGCGCGCCGCCTATGTCGCGCGCTCGCTGCTGGCGGCGGCGCTGGCGCTGGGCGTGGCCTACCTGCTGGAGCTGGAGTCGCCATACTCGGCGGCCTCGACCGTGCTGCTGGTGATCAATCCCAACCAGGGCGCGGTGATCGGCAAGGGCATGTGGCGCTTCATCGGCACGCTGATCGGCATGCTGGCCGCCTTCGCGCTGATGGCGGCGGCCGGACAGATGCCGCTGCTGTTCATCCTGGGCTTCGGCGCCTGGCTGGGCCTGTGCGTGGCGGGCATGACGGTACTGCGCCATTTCCGCGCCTCCGGCGTGGTGGTGGCCGGCTATACCATCGGCCTGGCCACTTACGGCGCGATGGGCCACCCCGAGCGCACCTTCGAGCATGTGATGGCGCGCGGCTCCACCGTGGCCGTGGGCGTGGCCTGCCTGACGCTGGTCGCCGCGCTGCTGAGCCGGCGCGGCGTGCGCGCCCGGCTGGAGGCGGCGTATGCCGGCCTGGCCGCGCGGGTGGCGCGCGCCATTCCGGCGCCTGACGGCGAGCGCGTTCGCCAGGGGCTGGTGGGCGAGATCTACGGCGTGGACGACCTGCTGGCCCTGGGCAAGGCCGAATCCGATGAGCTGGCGCGGCGCGCCGCCGCCGTGCGCAACGGCATGGCGGCCTTGTTCGGCGCGCTGGTCGGAGCGGGCGAGACCCTGCCGCCCGGCGCCGCCGCCCAGGCCCTGGCGACGCTGCGGGAACCGCTGGCGCGGGCCTGGAACGAGGCCGCCCGGGCGTTGGATGGAGGCGCGGCGGGGGCGTTCGCCGCGCGGCGCATCCTGGAGGACGCGCGCGGCGCTTGCGCGGCGGCGGCGACGGCGATCCCGCTGCCGGACGCCCAGGCGGAAGCCGACTTGCTGATCGGCGCCGACCGGCTGCTCGAGCAGATCGACGCCTACCTGGATGCGTTGGCGGGACTGCAGGCCTTGGCGCGAGCGTCGGCCGGCGCAAGCGGCGGCGTCGTGCCGGTCCGCTTTCACCGCGACTATGGCGGGGCGTTGCGCAATGGCCTGCGTTCCATGCTGGCCATCGTGCTGGCCGGCCTGTTCTGGCTGGGCACGGGCTGGCCCCACGGTGACATGATGCTGCTGGTGCTGGCGCCCTATTGCGCGCTGCTGGCGACCGCGCCCGACCCGGTCGCCGGCGCGCGCGCCTTTGTCCGCGGCACCTTGTGGGCGGTGCCGGCGGCCGCCTTCTGCGCCTTTGGCGTGCTGCCGCTGATCGACGGATTTCCCTTGCTGGTCCTGGTCCTGGCCGCGTTCTGGCTGCCGGGCGTCTACGCCACCGGCGCGCCGGCCACGGCGCTGGCGGGGCTGGCCTATCTGGTGGCCTTCAATACGCTGACGGCGGCCAGCAATCCCATGCACTACGGCCTGCCTGCGTTCCTGAACTACGCGGCGGCCTGGGTGCTGGCGACGATCTTCGCGCTGCTGGCGTTCCGCCTGATCCTGCCGCGCGATCCGGCGCGCGAACTCGCCCGGTTGCGGGCCACGGTGCGCGACGAGGCGCTGGCGCTGCTGCGCGGCGGCCACGCGCGGCCCGAGGCCTGGCAGCAACGCCAGCAGCACCGGGTGGCCCAGCTGGGCGCGCTGCTCAAGAGCCGGCCGGCCCTCCTGTCCGAGGCGCTGGCGCAGAGCCTTGCCGCGATGCATCTGGGCCGCGAGGTGCTGCGCATCCGGCGCGCGCTGCGCCGCCGCGAACTGCCCGACGGCGCGCAGCACGCGGCCATGCAGGGCCTGGAACGGCTGGCCCGGCAGCCGGGTCCGCCCTCGCGCGCGGCGGTCCACGCGAAACGCACGGCGCGGCTGCTGGCGCGCCATGCCGACGCGGCGTCGCCGCAGCGCGCGCAGGTGCAGAAGGTCATGGCCGCGTTCGCCGACATCCATGCACTGGCGCGCGCGCATGCCGTGTACTTCGACGCGGAAACACCACGGGAGCCCCAGGCATGTTGAGCGAGTTCGCCGTGGCCGGCATCTACGTGCCGCCCTTGTTCGTCTACGCCGTCGCCGCCGCGCCGGCCTGCTGGCTGGTGCGCGCGCTGCTGGCGCGCAGCGGCCTGTCCCGCCGCGTGTGGCATCCGGCGCTGTTCGAGATCGCCGTGTCGGCGGCGCTGGCGTCGGCGCTGCTTCTCTATGTCTGATCCAAAGATGATTGCCATGCCCCTGATGTTGAAGAAATTCCTCCGGATCCTGCTGACCCTGGCCGTCGTCGCCGCGGCGGGCCTGCTGGTCGCCGCGCTCTGGAACGCCTATGTGCTGGCGCCCTGGACCCGGGACGGACGCGTCAGCGCGCATTCGGTGCGCATCGCGCCGGAAGTGTCCGGCACGGTGGCCGAGGTCGCGGTGGACGACAACCAGCGCGTGCGCCGTGGCGACGTGCTGTATCGCATCGATCCCCGGCGCTTCGAACTGGCGGTGGAGCAGGCGCGTGCGCATCTGGCCGCCGCCGAGGAAACGCTGCGCCAGCGCGCCGAGGAGGCGCGGCGCCGGGCAGGGCTCGACGACATCGTGCCCCAGGAGGACATCCGGCGCGCGGGGCGCACCGTGGCCATCGCCCAGGCCGAGTTGCGCGGCGCGCGGGCGGCGCTGGCGTCCGCCGAGCTGGACCTGGAGCGCAGCGTGCTGCGCGCGCCGGTCGACGGTTACATCACCCATTTGCGCCTGCGCCGGGGCGACTATGCCGTGGCCGGCAAGCCGGACCTGACGATCCTGGACGGCGGCAGCTTCTGGATCACCGGCTATTTCGAGGAAACCAAGCTGCGCCGGATCCAGCTCGGCGCGCCGGCGCGGATCCGGCTGATGGGCTTCGAGTCCCCGCTGACTGGCCGCGTGGCGTCCATAGGCCGGGGCATCGCCGACGAAAACGACGGCGTGGGCGATCACGGCCTGCCGGCGGTCAATCCGAGTTTCAGCTGGGTGCGGCTGGCGCAACGGATTCCCGTGCGCATCGAGATCGAGCAGGTGCCCGAGGGCGTGCTGCTGGCCGCCGGCATGACGTGCAGCGTGGATGTGGGCGAGCCGGGGCAGCCGCGCGTGGCGCGCGGCCTGCTGGCGGACTGGCTGCGCGCGCTGATGTAGGAGACGGGCGATGACGCAACCGAACTTCCCTCATGCGTTCGCGCGCCGGCTCGTCGCCGCCGCTTTGTGCCTGGCGCTGGCGGCCTGCGCGGCGGTGGGGCCGGACTACGCACCGCCTGCGGCAGATCATCCCGATGCCTGGAGCACGCCGCTGCCGGGCGCCGGCAGCGCCTCGGATCCGGTCCATTGGTGGCGCGCGTTCCAGGATCCCTTGCTGGACCAGCTGGTGGCGCAGGCGCTGGCGCGCAACCAGGACCTGGCGATCGCGCGCCAGCGCCTGTTGCAGGCGCGCGCCGAGCGCGACCAGGCCGCCAGCCGCCTGGGGCCCGAGGCGGGCGCGGGCGCCGAGGCGGCTGCTTCGCGCTCGTCCACGGCCCTGCGCTATCCGCCGGGCCTGGGCGAAACCCGGACCTATCGATTGGCATTGGACGCCAGTTGGGAGATCGACGTGTTTGGCGGCCGCCGCCGCGCGCTGGAGGCCGCCGATGCGCAGGCGCAGGCCGAGGAAGAGGAGGGCCGGGCGCTGCGCGTCAGCCTGCTGGCCGAACTGGCCTCCAGCTACGTGGCGCTGCGCTCGGCCCAGGAGCGGCAGCGGATCGCGCTCGACACGGTGGCCTCGCTGGACACCGCGCGGCGGCTGGCGCAGACGCGTTACGAGCGCGGCCTGGGCACGGCCGTGGAGGCGGCCCAGGCGCGCGCGGAGCTGGAACTGGGGCAGGCCCGCCTGCCGGCGCTGCGCGAGGAGCAGGCCCGGCTGGCGCATGCGATCGGCGTGTTGACGGGCGGTTTTCCCGGCGAACTGAAGGACGCGCTGGCGCAAGGCCCGGCGCGCATGCCCGAGCCGCCGCCCCTGCCGTCCGGCCTGCCTTCCGAGATGTTGCGCAGCCGGCCCGATATACGGGCCGCGGAGCGCCGGCTGGCCGCCGCTACGGCGCGGGTCGGCGTGGCCGCCGCTGAACGCTTTCCGCGCTTCGTCATTCCGCTGGGCCTGGGCAGCGCGGCCAGCCTGGTCGGCGATCTGTTCTCGCGCGCCAGCGTGGCCTGGTCGGTCGGCGCCGGCGCCAGTCAGTCGCTGTACGACGGCGGGCGGGCCGAGGCGGGACAGCGCGCGGCGCAGGCCGGCGCCCAGGCGCAGCGCCTGGCCTATGAACACAGCGTGCGGCGGGCCTTCCAGGACGTGGAGGACGCGCTGGCCGGCTTGAACGCCGAGCGCGAGCGCCAGGCCCATCTGTCGGCTGCCGTGCGCGACAGCCTGGCCGCCCAGGACCGCGCGACGCGGCTGTACCGCAGCGGGCTGATCGGCTATCTGCCGGTGCTGGCCGCGCAGCAGGCCACCTATCGCGCGCGCGATGAACTGGCCTTGAACGCGCTGGCTCGCAGCCGGCACGCGATCGGCCTGTACAAGGCGCTGGGCGCGGGCTGGGAGGCGCAAGCCGCGCCTGTGTCCGGCGCCGATGGCAGCTGATGGCAAACAAGTCCTCGCGGCGCGGGTCCGACCCGCGCCGCGCTTTCACTGGAGATCCCGATGAAGCTCAACCCCGATGATTTCAAGATCCACGACGTCAGCCGTTTTCCGCTGTGCGTGTTCGACCAGGAGGCCGCGCGGGCCGGCTATGCGCCGCAATGGGAAGCGGAGATGCTCGCGCTGCTGCGCCATGGCCAGCCCTTTTCGGTGGCCTATGTGGAGCTGCGCGCCGACGAATCCACCGAGGACCGCCGTCATCGCGCGGTCTGGCTCAAGCAGAACAAGGAGCGGCTGGCGCGCTATTGCAAGGCGCTGATCAGCGTGGAGCCCGATGCCGGCCGGCGCGAGCAGGCCGCGCAGCACGGCGAGGTGGCGGTCAAGGCCTTCGGCATTCCCCACGAGGCCGTGGCCACGCTGGACGAGGCGGTGGCGCTGACGCGCCGGTTGACGTATCCGTCGTTGCCGCGCCGGGAAAGCCTGGAGGGGTGGGAGAACATCAGCTGAGCGGGCCGCCGCGCCGGCCTGCCGCCAGGACGCCGGACGCCAAGGCGTCCGGCGCGGCCTTCGGAGAGACGATCACTCTTCCTGCGTTTGCAGCGCCGGCGCGTCCTTCTTGCGGCTGTTGCGCATGAAGGACACCAGCTGCCAGAGCACGATCAGGCCGATCACGCCGAACAGCGTGCCGCTGATCGGGCGCGTGACGAAGGTGCTGAAGTCGCCGCGGCTGAGCAGCATGGCGCGGCGGAAGTTCTCTTCCAGCATCGGTCCCAGGATGAAGCCCAGCATCAGCGGCGCCGGTTCCATGCCCAGGCGCATGAACAGGTAGCCGATGGCGCCGAAGACGGCCGTGATGTAGATATCGTCCAGGCTGTTGTTGATGCTGAAGGTGCCGATGCAGCAGAAGAACAGGATGGACGGGAACAGCACCGTGTACGGGATCTTGAACACCGACAGCCAGTAGCGCACCAGCGGCACGTTCAGGATCAGCAGGAAGCAGTTGCCGATCCACATGCTGGCGACCAGGCCCCAGAACAGGTCCGGGTGGGTGCCGATCATGTTGGGGCCGGGCTGGATGCCCTTGACGATGAAGGCCGCCAGCATCAGCGCCATCACGGCGTTCTCGGGAATGCCGATGGCCATGAGCGGGATGAAGCTGGTGCGCGCGGCGGCCTCGTCGGCCGCGGCCTGGCCGGCCACGCCCTCGATCGCGCCGCTGCCGATCTCTTCGCGGTGCTTGCTGAAGCGCTTGTCGGCGGCATAGGCGGCGAACTGCGCGATGGTCGGGCCGCCGCCGGGCAGGATGCCCAGCACCGAGCCGATGACGCTGCCGCGCAGCGCGCTGGGAATGATGCGCTTGAATTCCGGCCAGGTGGGCAGCAGCTTGATCTTGCCGTTGAAGGGCGTGAGCGTGTTGCGCGCGTCCAGGTTCTTGACGATCTCGGCGATGCCGAAGCAGCCCAGCGCGATGCTGATCAGGCCCACGCCGTCCTGCAGGAAGGCCATGTCCATGGTGTAGCGCGCCAGGCCGCTGTTGACGTCGGTGCCGATCGAACCCAGCAGGATGCCGATCAGCGCCATGGCCAGGCCGTTGAGCAGGCTTCCCGCGCTGACGAAGCTGACGCAGAAGAAGCCCAGCAGCATCAGCGCGCAGTAGTCGGCCGGACCGAACAGCAGGCCGACTTCGCCCAGCGCCGGCGCCATGGTCGACAGCACCACGATGGCCACGGTGCCGCCGATGAAGCTGGACAGGCCGGCCGTGAACAGCGCCAGCCCGGTCTTGCCCTTCAGGTTCATCTGGTAGCCGTCGATACACGCCACGATGCTGCTGGCGTGCGGGATCTTCATGGTGATGGCGCTGACGCTGTCGCCATACTGCGCGCCGTAATAGATGCCCGCCAGCATGATGAGCGCGCCGCCGGTGGGTATGGTGTAGGTGATGGGCAGCAGCAGGCTGATGGTGGACAGCGGTCCCAGGCCGGGCAGCAGGCCGATCAGCGTGCCGACCGTGCAGCCGAGCGCGCAGTACATCAGGTTTTCCAGCGTCAGCGCGTGCTCGAAGCCGAACGCGAGGTTGTTCAGAATTTCCATCATAGTATCGGCAGCCCCAGGCCCAGGAGATGTTTGAAGGCGAAGGCGACCGCGATCAGGCCGACCGAAATCTTGACGTTGCGCACCACCGAGTACGAGGTGCCGGCCAGCGTCGAGCAGAACACCAGGAAGACGATGCCCAGCAGCATGTTCAGGAAGTGCGAGATCAGCACGAAGCCGCACAGGCTGGCCAGGATGATGGCGATGTTCTTGACGCTGTAGCTCAGCGGCACCGGCTCGACGTAGCGCGAGCGGATGACGGTGATCAGGCCGATCAGCGCGAGGCAGCCGCTGACCAGCAGCGGGAACATGCCGGCGCCGGAACGGCTGAGCGTGCCCAGGGGGTAGGTGGTCGCCACGCCGCCGAAGATCAGCGCGAAGACGATCAGGAACAGGCCCCTGACGAAATTGCGATTGTTCATGTTCATGACGGACGGTCCCCTGTCCGTGCCGCCGGCGACGGGCGGCGTCTTGCGCGTAGCTTCATGTCCTCTTTCCTTCCGACTATCCCTGGTTGGTTTTCTTGCCGCCGCAACGCGCATGGGGCCGGTCTAGTGCGGCTTGCTCATGCACGCAATGTCTGTGCTGCGCGGCGGCTCGCGCGTGTCCGGCAAGCATGCGGTCGCGCATGCGCGCTGGATTGCGCTGAGCGCGATACTAGGGGGCGGCGCTTTCAGTCGGCTGTCGAGAACGTGGCGAAATACGCGGCTACGCGTATACACCTAGAGCATCAAAGCAACAGACTGCTGAACGCCAGCCGACGCGCGGCTGAACCGTTGATGTCTGAGGGTTGAATGCAAGCTTTCTGGATGCTGAATAGTTGCTGTCTGGATGCTGAATTGATGCGCGGAAAATCTGTAATAGCGCGATCCACGTTCGTGATTTGATCCGTTGCGCGAGCCGATGAAGAAAATCGCCGGCGCGCGCCGCGGCAGTGATGCGCGCGGCGGCGAGCGCATCGGACAGAACGCGCGCGCCGCGTTTCAATTTGCTGTCCGGCGCGTTCAGGCGGGCCAGGGGAGCGACTGTTGCCAGCGCGCGGCGATGGCGTCGATCAAGTGGCGCACCTTGGGCGGCAGATGGCGCCGGTGCGGATAGATGGCGCAGACCGGCGCGCCTGGCGGCGCGATGTTTTCCAACACCGGCACCAGCCGGCCGGCGCGCAGGTCTTCGCCGACCAGGAACGCGCCCAGCTGCGCGATGCCCGCGCCGGCCAGCGCGGCGTCGCGCAAGGCCTCGGTATTGCCCAGCCGCAGGCGTCCCGCCACATGCAGCTGGCGCTCCTCGCCGCCGGCCGAGTAGCGCCACGGCACGACGGCGCCGGCATGGACGAAGGCCAGGGCCTGGTGGCGCGGCAGTTCATCCAGCATCGCCGGCATGCCGTGACGCGCCAGGTAGGCCGGAGACGCGCAGGTGATCAGGCGGTGCGGCGCCAGCACGCGCCGCACCAGCCGGCTGTCGCCGTCGCCGCCGATGCGGATGGCCAGGTCGATGCCGTCCCGCACCAGGTCGGAATAGTCGTCGGAGAAGCTCAGCTCGGCCTCGACTTCGGGCCAGCGGTCCAGGTATTCGCGCACCAGGGGCAGGACGTGCAGCCGGCCCAGCGACACCGGCACGTCGATGCGCAGGCGGCCGCGCGGCGCCTGTTTGCGGCGCGCCATCGCGCCGGCCGCGTTGTCCACTTCCGACAGGATGCGCGTGGCATGTTCATAGAACAGCCGGCCCTCGTCGCTCAGGCTGACGCTGCGGGTGCTCCGGTGCAACAAGCGCACGCCCAGTCCCGCCTCCAGCCGGGCGACGCACTTGCCCACGGCCGAGCGCGTCAGGCCCAGGCGTTCGGCGGCCAGCGTGAAATTGCAGGCGTCGGCCACGCGCACGAAGGCCCGCAGATCGCCGATGTGGTCGATGCCGGCCAGGGTCTTATTGTCCACGGATTGTCCCCAGTGTTTGGCAATCCAGATACTTTATCAGCGCAATGGAATCAGTAGACTGGAACAGCACATCAGGGGCCGACAGGTTCCGCTTTCCCGCGCCGGGCATGGCGCGGCATCCGGCAACGCGCCGCCGTTTTTTTCCATCGATTCGACATGAATTCCGCCACGACCGCCGCCGCCATTCCCTCCATTCCCGCTACTCCCGAACGCGCCAACTGGCCCGCCGTGGCGGCCGCCGGCCTGAGCACATTCTGCGTGGTCACGTCCGAGATGCTGCCGGTGGGCCTGCTGGCGCCCATCGCCGGCGAACTGGGCATGTCCACGGGCATGGGCGGCCTGCTGCTGTTCGTGCCTTCGCTGCTGGCCGCGCTGTGCGCGCCGCTGGCGGTGCTGTGGGCGGGCGGAGCGGACCGCCGCCGCGTGCTGTGCGTCCTGCTGGCGGCGCTGGCGCTGGCCAACGCGGCCAGCGCGCTGGCGCCGAACCTGCCCGCCTTGCTGGCGGCGCGCGCGCTGGTGGGCTTCTGCATTGGCGGCATCTGGTCCACCGCCGGCGGGCTGGCGGGCCGCCTGGCGCCGCCGGCCGCCGTGGCATTGGCCACGTCCGTGATCTTCGGCGGCGTGGCGGTGGCCTCGGTGCTGGGCGTGCCGCTGGGCGCGGCCATCGGCGCGCTGGCCGGCTGGCGCGCGGCCTTCGGCGCGATGAGCGGTCTGTGCCTGCTGGCCCTGGCGCTGAATGCGCGGCTGCTGCCGGCCCTGCCGACGGCCCGCTCGTTGCGCGCTCCGGCCTTGATGGCCGCGTTGCATAACCCCGGATTGCGCCGTGGCGTCGTCATCACGCTGTCACTGGTGGCCGCCCACTTCATGGCCTATACCTTCGTGCGGCCGCTGCTGGAGACGCGCGCCGGTTTCGCCGAGGACTGGATCGGGCCGCTGCTGTTCGCCTATGGCGTCGCGGGCGTGGCGGGCAACTTCGTCGCCGGCCTGGGCGCGGCGCGACGGGTGCGGCCGGTGCTGCTGGCCATCGTCGCCGCGCTGGCCCTGGTGCTGACGCTGCACGCCTGGCTGGGCGACAGGCCGTTGGCGGCGGGCGTCCTGCTGCTGGCCTGGGGCCTGGCCTACGGCGGCGTGTCGGTGTCGCTGCAACTGTGGATGCTGCGCGCGGCGCCGGATGCGGTGGAGCCGGCGACGGCCTGGTTCGTGTCGGCCTTCAACCTGGGCATCGCCGCCGGTTCGCTGCTGGGCGTGCCCACGGTGGACGCGCTGGGCCTGCAGGCCAATCTGCTGCTGGCGGCGAGTTGCCTGCTTCCTGCCATCGCGGCGCTGCTGTGGCCACGTGGCGGCCGGCATGCCCAGGGGCGCGGCGCTTAGGCGATCCGCCGTTTCCTATAATCCGGCCATGGCGCGCGGAAGGTCCGCGCGCAGGCACAGGAATCGCTACATGTCTGTCATCGCAAGCCAGGATGTTCACGTGGATACCGCAAAGGGCCGCCTCTACGCGCGGCGCTGGGATCCGGCCGGCGCGGCCGGCGCGCCCATCGTGCTGTTCCATGACTCGCTGGGTTGCGTGGCGCTGTGGCGCGATTTTCCCGAACAGCTGGCCAGCGAAACCGGCCGCGCGGTCATTGCCTATGACCGGCTGGGCTTCGGCTTGTCGGACCCCAATCCGGCCACGCTGGTCCGGGGCTTCATCGAAGAGGAAGCGGACGGCGATTTCGCCCGCCTGCGCGATGCGTTGGGCATCGGCCCCTTCGTCGCGTTCGGCCATAGCGTGGGCGGCGGCATGGCCGTCAACGTCGCCGCGCGCCATGCTTCGGACTGCCGCGCGCTGATCACCGAATCGGCGCAGGCCTTCGCCGAGGATCGCACGGTGGCGGGTGTGGCCGACGCCAAGCGCGGCTTCGCCGAACCCGGCCAGCTCGACCGGCTGAAGAAATACCACGGCGAAAAAGCCGCCTGGGTGCTGAGCGCCTGGGTCGATAACTGGCTTTCGCCCGAATTCACCGAATGGACCCTGGACGAGGCATTGCGCCAGGTGCGCTGCCCGGTGCTGGCGCTGCATGGGGAAGCGGACGAGTACGGCTCGCCCGCGCACCCCGAGCGCATCGCCGCGCTGACGGGCGGCCGTCACCTGCTGCTGGAGAATTGCGGCCACGTGCCGCACCGCGAGCAGGGCCGCGTGGTGCTGGACGTGGTGGGGCAGTGGCTCAGGGCGCGTGACTGAGCGCACCGGGTCTTGCCGGAGACGGGCGCGGCGCGTGGGCTTGAACCGAGGCCCTAGCGCGTTTCGCCTATGCCGAACTGCTGCCGCGTCCGCCGCGCGTGGACCCAATCGGGCACGCTGCGCAGCGCCAGGTCGCGCAGGCGGCTCGATGTGGGACCGCCGACCTGGGCGAAGCGCCCCAGCCTGACCGAATCGCGTCCCAGCATGGCGGTGCGGCGCGCCCGCGCGGACTGATAGCGGGTCAGCAAGGACTGATCCTCCAGCCCTTGCGCCAGCATGATGCCCAGCACATGCGCGTCCTCGATGGCCTGGCAGGCGCCTTGTCCCAGGTTGGGCAGATAGGGGTGGATAGCGTCGCCCAGCAGCAGTGCGCGGTCCTGGCCCCAGGGACCGCGGCGGGCCGACCGGTGAAAGAAGGACAGGTATTGCAGGCTGCGGGCGCGCGTCGACATGGCCAGCTGGCGCGCATAGTCCGGCCAGTCCACCAGCCGGGGCAGCAGGCTGCCCGAGGTGCAATGGACGACGCCATCGACCGGCTGCGCGCGGTTCTCGATGAAGTACCAGTAATACAGGCCGCCGCCCGAGTCGATCACGCCCAGGCGTTCGCCGGCGCCATAGACCTCGACGGCGCTTTCCCGCGCCAGGCGCGGATGGTCGATGGCGCTCAGGCCCAGCCAGGCGCCATAGCCCGCGTAGCGTGGCGGGCCGTCGTCGAACAGCAGGCGTCTCACGGTGGAGCGCAGGCCGTCGGCGCCGATCAGCAGGTCGGCCCGCGCCTCGGCGCCGTCGCGAAAGCGCAATGCCACGCCGCCGGCGTCCTGGCTCAGCGATTCCAGCCGACGGCTCAAGGTCACGTGTTCCGCGCCCAGCGCGTCGAGCAGCACCCGTTGCACGTCGGCGCGCGTGACGCAGATGCCGGGTTCGCCGGCCTCGTCGTAGAAGCGCTGCATGGGCACGCAGGCCAGCATCTCGCCGCGCAGCGAGCGCGCCTCGGTGGACAGAATCCGCGCGCCCGCGCGCAGCAGCGGTTCGGCCACGCCCAGCGCGCGCAGGCAGCGCATGGCGTTGGGCCAGAGGGTGAGGCTGGCACCCAGCGGCTCCAGTCGGGAGGCCTGGTCGTAGACCGAGACGCTCAGGCCGGCCTGGCGGATGGCGAGCGCGGCGGCCAGGCCGCCGATGCCGGCGCCGACGATGGCGACGTGCTTGATGGGCATGTGAACTCCGATATGCATGTCTTGCGGTTGCAAGGTTCTGGCGGGAACGCCGGCGCCGCAGTACAGTGCCGTGGCGTAGCCGCGCATGCCGAGGATTCTGTTCCTGGCCCGGGTCCGGGTATAGAACGGAAACGACGCGCGCGGCGGCGTCCGGCACGCGCCGTCTGGGCGCTTGCGTCCGGCAGATGCATCGCCCTTTTCCTCACTTGCTCCGACACGCGCCATGTCCCGCTCATCCTCATCCCGCCTGCTGTTGCCGCGCATCGCGCCAGCCTCTGGCGTGTTTGCCGCGGTGGAGCGCGACACGCGCGCGCTGGCGCTGTCCGACGCCGAGCGTTTCAACTACTACCCGGCGACGCCGCTGGCGGTGGTGTCCTGGATCTTCGAGGGCGCGCTGCACCGGGTCGAGGAGGCCGGGACGGCGACGGGCGAGCCGACGCTGTCCGCGCCCTTGCCGCGCCTGACGCTGGCGGGACCACAGCGCCGGCCCCGCGCGAGCTGGTCGCCCGGGCAGGTGCACGCCTTGTCGGCGGCGTTTCGTCCGGAAGACCTGGCGCGGCTGACCGGCGTGAGCGGCACGGAACTGATGGACTGCATCGTGCCCGTGGCCGATGTTGCGTCGAGCGCCTTCCTGGACGCCTGCCTGTCTGTCTTCGAGGCGTCCGACGCCAGGCCGTTCGCGCGCGTGGAAAACGCGCTGGCGCCGCTATGGCGCGATGCGCGGCCGGCCGCGCCCGCGCCCTTCCTGGGCGACTGGCTGCGTGGCCTGGCCGGCAGGGCCGTGCTGTCAGGCGCTGGCCAGGGCCTGCGGCAGGCCCAGCGGCGCATCAAGGCCTGGACCGGCCAGAGCCACCGCGACCTGCAACTGTATTCGCGGGTCGAGGATGCGATGGCGCGCATGTCCGCGCATCGCCGGGACGGCGCGATCGACTGGGCCGGGCTGGCTGGCGGCGCGGGTTTCGCCGACCAGTCGCACCTGGGCCGCGAAGTGCGCCGCGTGACGGGCCTGTCGCCCGCGCGCCTGGAGGCGCGCATCGCGCAGGACGAGGCCTTCTGGTTCTATCGCCTGCTGGGCGAGCACGTCATGCGGCCCTGACGGCCTGGGGCCCCAGGCCCGTTCCGGCCGGCGGGAAGAAGCCGGTTTCCGCCGTTGTCCGCAACTGTTCCGCCAAGGCCGTCACGGTCGCCGTGGCGCCGGCGATCTGCTCGCCGATGGCGTTGGATTCCCAGGACACACCGCGCAAGGGATGGCCCACGGCATACAGCCCTGGCCGCTGGCCGTGGCGTTGCGCGACTTCGCCGGTGGCCGGATCGGCCGCGATGCCGAAGCCGGTCGCGTGTGGCACCGCCAGGCCCTTGCCCAGCAGATTGCGCAGTAGCGCATCGTCGATGCGGGTCCAGTCGAACTCGAAGCCGCGCGTGTTGAACACACGGTCCACCAGCAGGGTCTGCGGACGCGATTCGCCGCGCGCGCGCCAGCTGACCGCGACGCGGCCGTCGGCGGCGGATGACAGGCGCAGCACGCGGCCTGCGTGATGGCGGAAGCGGCCGGCGCGGCGCGTGTCCTGCAGCCAGGCGTTGGACTCCGGGGCGGCGCGGTGCAGTCCCAGTTCCCAGTACGGGCGCAGAGGGCGGATGAAGCGCAGCCGCTCGTCGGCGCTGGCCGCCGTCCACAAGGCGGGCAGGTGTGGCCGCACCGCGCCGGCCAGCCGCTGCCAGTCCTCGCCGGCGCTGGCGATGTCGCGGCGCGCGGCCTGCACGGTGCGCAGCAGGTCGCGCAGGGTCGCGGGCAGGGCCTGCGGGTCCAGGAAGGGCGGCCAGGGCTGCACGTCGCGCCGGGGCGCCACCAGCAGCCCGCGCCGCGAGACGCTGTGGAACTCGCCGCGAAAGCCGTGGCTGTCGGCATGGATCATGGCGTCCAGCGCCGACAGGTTGCTGCCGATGACGAGCACGTCGCGGTCGCGCGCCAGCGCCTTGGGCGGCGGCTCGGACCACAGGTCGTCGATCACCGCGCCGCGCCGGACCAGTTCGGGATCCAGCTCCAGGCCCGTTTCATGGAGCGTGCGCGGAAACAGGCCCGTGGCCAGCACCACGTAGTCGGCGCGCAGTTGCCGTCCGTCCTCCAGTCGCACGGCCCAGCGCGCCGCGCCGTCGCCGTCCAGGTCCCGCGCGCGTCCGGCCAGGTGCTTGAACGCGATTGGATGCGGCGCCTGCGCCAGCGCGTTCTCCAGTTCCGCCTGCACGTAGTCGCCATAGAGATGGCGCGGCGCGAAGCTGTCGGCGTAGGCCACGCCGGCGGGCGGACGCCAGCCGTCGCGCTCGGCCTGGTTGCGCAGCCAGTAGGCCAGATGCTCGGGCTGGTCCGGATAGAGCGTGAAGTTCTTCGCCGGCCCGTTCATCAGGTGCGCCGGGTTGCGCGTGCTGTAGGCGATGCCGCGGCCCAGTTCGGGGCGGCTTTCCACGATGGTGATGGCCAGCGGCCGGGGCGCGGCGCGGGCCAGCTTGAGCGCGGTGACGGCGCCGGCGAAGCCGCCGCCGATGATGGCGATATGGGGAGTGGAATCGCTGGGCATGGGACGGATGCGTTCTGGTTGAGTGATGTGGGCCGGCATGTGGTCCGCGTCAGGCGGCGATGGCGGGACGTTGCGCGCGGGCGCTGGCCGGCACGTGCGCCGGCCGGGCCAGGCCCAGGTGCTCGCGCAATGTGCTGCCCGCGTATTCGCGCCGGAACAGGCCGCGCCGGCGCAGTTCCGGCAGCACCAGTTCGATGAAATCGTCCAGGCCGCCGGGCAGCCAGGGCGACATGATGTTGAAGCCGTCCGCGCCTTCTTCCTCGAACCATTGCTGCAACTGGTCGGCGATGCGCGCGGGCGTGCCCACCACTTGCTGGTGGCCGCGCGCGCCGGCGATCTTCAGGTACAGCTGGCGGATGGTCAGGCCGTCGCGGCGGGCCAGGTCGGCCAGCAGCAGCTGGCGGCTGCGGCCGCCGTTGGTCTCGGGCAGCTCGGGCAGCGGCCCGTCCACCGGATGGCCCGACAGGTCCACGCCGATCATGTTCGACAGCAGTTGCACGCCGACCACCGGGTGGATCAGGTCCTGCAGGCGGGCGAACTTCTCGTCGGCCCCCGCCTGGCTGTGGCCGACCACGGGGAAGATGCCGGGCATGACCTTGATGGACTCGGGGTCGCGGCCGTAGCCGGCGGCGCGGCGTTTGATGTCGCGATAGAAGGACTGGGCCTCGTCGAAGGTCTGGTGGGCCACGAAGATGACCTCGGCGCTGCGCGCGGCCAGGTCGCGGCCGGCGGGCGAGGCGCCGGCCTGCACCACCACCGGACGGCCTTGCGGCGAGCGCGCCACGTTGAGCGGGCCGCGCACCTTGAAATGCTCGCCGCGATGATGCAGCGGATGCAGCTTGGCGGGGTCGAAGTACTGGCCGCTGTCGGCGTCGCGCAGGAAGGCGTCGTCCTCCCAGCTGTCCCACAGCCCCAGCACCACGTCGTGGAACTCGGCCGCGCGCGCATAGCGCTGCGCGTGCTCCACGTGTTCGTCCAGGTTGAAGTTCTGCGCCTCGCCCTGGCCGCTGGAGGTGACCAGGTTCCAGCCCGAGCGGCCGCCGCTGATCTGGTCCAGCGAGGCGAACTTGCGCGCCACGTGGTAGGGCTCGTTGTAGGTGGTGGAGACGGTGGCGATCAGGCCGATCTTCTCGGTGACGGCGGCCAGCGCCGACAGGAGCGTGAGCGGTTCGAAGTGGTCGCTGCGCGCGGTGCGCGACAGGGAGGGCAGGTCGGTGTTGCGCACGCCGACTGCGTCGGCCAGGAAGATGGCGTCGAACTTGGCGGCCTCGGCGCGCCGGGCCAGGTCCACGTAGTGGCGGAAGTTCACGGCCGCGTCGGCTTGCGCGTCGGGATGGCGCCAGGCGGCGATGTGGTGGCCGGTCTGCATCAGGAAGGCGCCGAGCTTGATCTGGCGCGGGGGGCGGGTCATGGCGTGGAGTTCCTAGTCGGATGAGGGGGGGAATCGTGGGGC
>NZ_JAGTJY010000115.1:0-19155 GCF_018195695.1 Achromobacter sp. Marseille-Q0513
CTCTGGCACAATCTGCGGGTCGCAATGACCCGGGATCCCCATGATCATCCTGCTCGACCAAGACGGCGTGCTCGCCGACTTCGAACACGCCTTCATCGACGCCTGGCGCGCCCGCCACCCCGACATCGCGCCGGTGGCCTTCGACGACCGCAAGTCCTTCTACATCCGCGAGGACTACGCGCCCGAGCTGCGCGCCATGGCCGAAGCCATCTACACCGCGCCCGGCTTCATCCGCAGCCTGCCGCCCGTGCCCGGCGCGCTGGACGCCGTGACGGAACTGCTGGCGCTGGGCATGGATGTGCGCATCTGCACCTCGCCGCTGTCGCAATTCGAGAACTGCGTGGCGGAGAAATACCTGTGGGTGGAAAAGCACCTGGGCCGCGACGCCACCAACCGGCTGATCCTGACCAAGGACAAGACCCTGGTCCACGGCAGCCTGCTGATCGACGACAAGCCGCACATCCAGGGCGCGGTCAAGCCGCGCTGGAAACACATCCTGTTCGACGCGCCCTACAACCGCGAAGTCACCGACCGCCCCCGCATCACCTGGAGCAACTGGCGCAACGTGCTGGCGGGCGAGCTGTATACGGCGGACGAGTAAGTCCGCGCCTGGCGCGCTCCCTGTCGGCAGCCCTGGCAAGCCAGCAACCCCGCGCGAGGCCCCGTCCGCCACGCCCGCCGCAGCCGCGGGGGCCGGCAAGTCCCCCGGACGGATGCTATCCAGCGGTCATGATTTGGATCTATCCTGTATGGCGACATGCCCTGGACAGGAGCGTTTCCATGAATCTGCATCGCCTGCTCAAGCAGCGGGAAGCCGACAAGAAACCCTTGCGCGTCGCGCTGCTGGGCGCCGGCAAGTTCGGTTCCATGTTCATGAGCCAGGCCGCGCGCACGCCCGGCCTGCGCCTGGTGGCGGTGGCCGACCTGTCGCCGGGACGGGCGCGCGCCGCGCTGACCCGGGTGGGCTGGCCGGCGGCCGCGCTCAACGCCGAGAGCACCGCCGACGCGCTCAAGAACGGCAAGGTCTATTTCACCGACGACACCGATGCCGTCATCGCCAGCCCCGACGTCGAGATCGTGGTCGACGCGACCGGCCAGGCGGCCGCCGGCGTCGAGCACGTGCTGGCGTGCTGCCAACACGGCAAGCACATCATCATGGTCAACGTCGAGGCCGACGCGCTGGCCGGGCCGCTGCTGGCGCGCCGCGCGCGCGAGGCCGGCATCGTCTATTCGCTGGCCTACGGCGACCAGCCCGCGCTGATCTGCGAAATGGTCGACTGGGCGCGCGCCTGCGGCTTCGAGGTCATGGCCGCCGGCAAGGGCACCAAGTACCTGCCCGAATTCCATACTTCCACGCCCGACACGGTCTGGCCGTACTACGGCTTCACCGCCGAGATGGTGGCCGCCGGCGATTTCAACGCGCAGATGTTCAACAGCTTCCTGGACGGCACCAAGAGCGCCATCGAGATGGCCGCCGTGTCCAACGCCACCGGCCTGCAGCCCTCGCCGTCCGGCCTGCACTTCCCGCCCTGCGGCGTGGACGACCTGGCGCGCGTGCTGCGGCCGCGCGAGGACGGCGGCATCCTGCACCATCGCGGGCAGGTGGAAGTGGTGTCCTCGCTGGAGCGCGACGGCCGCCCGGTGTTCCGAGACCTGCGCTGGGGCGTGTACGTGACGCTGGCGGCCGACAGCGACTACGTGCGCCGCTGCTTCAAGGAATACGGACTGGTCACCGATCCCGGCGGCAACTACACCGCCATGTACAAGCCCCATCACCTTCTGGGCCTGGAGCTGGGCGTCAGCGTGGCCAGCGTCGGCCTGCGCCGCGAACCCACCGGCGCGCCGGCTGGCTGGCATGGCGACGTGGTGGCCACCGCCAAGCGCGACCTGCCCGCCGGACAGGCGCTGGACGGCGAAGGCGGCTACACGGTATATGGCCGGCTGATGCCGGCGCGCGATTCGGTCGAGGAAGGCTACCTGCCGCTGGGCCTGTCGCACCAGGTCAAGCTCAAGCACGCCGTGCGCCAGTCGCAGCCGATACGCTGGCGCGATGTGGAATACGACGAGCAGTCCACGGCCTTGCGCTTCCGGCGGGAGATGGAGCAGATCTTCGCGTAGGGCTGCTGCGGCGCGAAGACCGACTTGCCCAGGTCAGCGTTATTTCAGTGCGCTCGGCGTTGCGCTGCAATTCGTGAGCCTGCCCTGCACGGCAGGTACATTGCCCCTATGCTGCACGCAAGATAATGGGATCGGAATACGGAGGCCACCCATGCCAAACTCGAACGATCTTTCACTGCGAGACCGCCAACGCGCGTTCAGCAACGCCCTGGCGAACCAACGCTTGGCGGGCCAGGAGCCCGATCCGCGAACTGTTGCTGAACTGGCCCTCGTCGTCAACGGCGAGCTGACGATCGAAACGGTGCTGGAACGTGTAAGAGCACGAATTGCAGCCGGCGATTTCGGTCAGAAACCCGACCGATAAACTGGCATTTTCTTACCACCCAAGATATGGAATCGCGGGCCCGCCGGCCCGCTTCATCCACGACAGCATCGTCGATTCCAGTCCGGGGCGTTGGCGCTGCCCATCGACAATCTGAACCCGGCTCCAATACCTCAAACCGGCGCCGGACGCTCCGCCTGGAACAGCCGCAGCCGATCCGCCGCATTGCGCAGATGCTGTTCCGCCGCGCGGCCAGCCGCGTCGGGATCCCCTGCCTCGATGGCCGCGAAGATCGCCTGGTGTTCGCTCTGCACCGCCGCCATGCGCTCGGTGTACATGCGCGCGGTGTTGTTGCGCGCGCTGCGGATCACGCGGCGCACGTTGGCTTCCAGGTAGTCGTTCAGCGCCACCAGGTGCGGGTTGTGGGTGGCCTGCACGATGGCGAGGTGGAACTGGTAGTCCTCTTCGTCGCCCAGCTTGTCGTTGACCAGCGCGTATTCCATGCCGACCAGCGCCTGCTTCATCTTCTTCAGGTCCTGGTCGCCACGGCGCTGCGCGGCGTAGCGCGCCGCCGTCACCTCGATGGACAGCA
Source organism: Achromobacter sp. Marseille-Q0513 (assembly GCF_018195695.1). Lineage (NCBI taxonomy): Bacteria > Pseudomonadati > Pseudomonadota > Betaproteobacteria > Burkholderiales > Alcaligenaceae > Achromobacter > Achromobacter sp. Marseille-Q0513. The sequence goes on from NZ_JAGTJY010000115.1 coordinate 3,033, forward strand.
TCAGTTCCAGGATATGTTCCAGCTCCTGGCTGTCGCCCGGCGCGGGCGCGGCGATGCGGAAGGCGTTCTTCTGGAAGTTGGGGTCCACGAACACGCCGCTGCCTTGCTGCGAGGTGACCAGGCCCTCGGACTTCAGGCGGGCCAGGGCCTCGCGCACCACGGCGCGGCTGACGGCGTAGATCTCGGTCAGCTGCTTCTCGGTGGGCAGGCGGTCGCCGGGCGCGAGCGCGCCCTGGCGGATCTGTTCGGCCAGGGCGTCGGCCACTGACGCGGACAGCGAACTGCGGGGCGCGGCGCGCGCGGAATCCTGATCTTGACTGGGCTGCATAGGGAAACGTGAAGATTCGGCGGCTCGCGGGGCGGCCGCCTTGGGCTTATAGGAATGTCTCGACGTTCTGTTGCGGCGGACGCCTGCGAAAAGTATAGGGTTTGCCGGTATGCCGGGCGCCGCCGCACTGCACTTTACGCGATATAGATGCCCCCGTTCACCTGCATGACCTCACCGGTCACGAAGGCCGCCAGCGGCGAGCACAGGAAGGCGATCGGGCCGGCGATTTCCTCGGCCGAGCCGAAACGGCGCAGCGGCGTGCTGGCCAGCAGCTGGTCGCCCTTCTGGCCGATCAGGTCGTTGGTCATGGAGGTGGCGATGATGCCGGGCGCGACCGCGTTCACGCGCACCTTGGGCGCCAGCTCCAGCGCCAGGCTGCGGGTGAAGCTCTGCACCGCGCCCTTGGACGCCGAATAGGCGGCGTGCGCGTAGCTGCCGCGCTGGGCCGCCAGCGAGGTCAGCAGCACGATGGAGCCGTTCTCGCGCAGGTGGCGCTCGGCGGCGCGGCAGACGTAGAAGGTGCCGTCCAGGTTCACGCCCATCAGCTTCTTCCAGCCCTGGTCGGTGGTGTCGCGCACCAGGCTTTCCGGATAGATGCCGGCGCAGTGCACCAAGTGGTCCAGCCCGCCGAAGTCCTGAGCGGCCTGGGCCAGCGCCCGGTCACAGTCGGTCGAGGACGACACGTCCAGCGCGTAGGCGCGCACGCGCTCGCCGCTGGAATCCAGCTCGGCCGCCACCTGTGCCAGGCGCGCGCCGTCGATGTCGGTCAATGCCAGGCGCGCGCCATGCGCGGCCATCAGCCTGGCCGTGGCCAGCCCGATGCCGTTGCCCGCGCCCGTGATGGCGATCACCTGCTGTTCGAATGAAATCATCTTGTCTCCGTCTGCTTGACACGGCAAAAACGCTTGCCCTATGATTTATCGGACAACTTAATAAAGTTGCCTGACAACTTGCTTGAAAGCGTAAATCACTTGGCGCGAACAGGCAAGCGGATCAGAAAACACGGCGCCAAGCCGCAGGACAGGCAGGGGACAATCAGGTGGAAATCACCGGCAGCACAACCGTATACGCGATCGCGGCGGACCCGATCGCGCACGTCAAGACGCCGCAGCGGCTCAACGCCCTGCTGCGCGAGCGCGGCGCCGACGGCGTCATGGTCCCTTTCCACGTCTCGCCCGACGGCCTGCCGGCGCTGTTCGCCGGCCTGCGCGGCTTGCGCAACCTGGGCGGGCTGGTCGTCACCGTGCCCCACAAGGAACAGGCCGCCGTCCTGTGCGACGAGATCACGCCGGCCGCGCGCCTGATCGGCGCCGTCAACGCGATCCGCCTGCGCGACGGCAAGCTGGCCGGCGGCAATTTCGACGGGCTGGGCTTCGTGGCCGGCCTGCGCGCCCAGGGCCATGAGCCCGCCGGCCGCCGCGTCTACCTGGCCGGCCTGGGCGGCGCGGGCAAGGCCATCGCCTGTGCCCTGGCCGAAGCCGGCCCGGCCCGCCTGGACCTGTACAACCGTTCCCCCGAACGCGCCCGCGAATTCGCCGCGCGCCTGTCGGCCGCCTACCCCGCGCTGGACATCCGCCTGGCCGACGCCGCGCCCGGCGTCGATTGCGAGATCGCCGTCAACGCCACTTCGCTGGGCCTGTCCGACACCGATCCCCTGCCCTTCCCCCTTGATGCGCTGCCCGTCGGCGCGGTCGTGGCCGACGCCGTGATGAGCCGCGTCGACACGCCGCTGCTGCGCGCCGCCGCCGCGCGCGGCCTGCGCACGCACGCCGGCCTGCACATGCTGGAAGGACAGATCGCCGAGATTGCCCGCTACCTGGGCATACCGGAGTCGCGCTAGGGTCCGCCCCGCCAGCGCGCTCGCTTGATCCACGGATTCACCACACTCCCGTTCCACGGAGGAGACACGCATGAAATTGGCTTTCACCACCGGCCTGCTGTGCCTGGCCGGCATCGCCGCCTCGGCGCAGGCCGCGCCCGTCAAGATCGGCCTGATCGAGACGCTGTCCGGCCCGCAGGCCTCGACCGGCCTGATCTTCCGCGCCGCGGTCAAGTACCAGCTGGACCGCATCAACGCCGCCGGCGGCTGGAACGGCCAGCCGCTGGAACTGGTCGAGTTCGACAACCAGGGCGGCCCGGTGGGCGCGTCCGACCGCTTCCGCGCGGCCGCCGCCGAAGGCGTGCAGATCCTGGTGCAGGGTTCCTCGTCCGCCATTTCCGGCCAGCTGACCGAAGACGTGCGCAAGCACAACCTGCGCAATCCCGGCAAGGAAGTGCTGTTCCTGAACGTGGGCGGCGAGGCGCTGGAACTGACCGGCCAGAAGTGCCACTTCTACCATTTCCGCTTCGCCACCAACGCCGACCTGCGCGTCAAGGCGCTGACCTCGGTCATGTCGGCCGACGGCACGCTGGGCAAGCGCGTCTACGCCATCAACCAGAACTATTCCTGGGGCCAGGACATGGAAGGCGCCACCGAGCGCTTCGCCAAGCAGTACGGCTATGAAGTGGTCGGCAAGACCTTGCACGAGGTCAACAAGATCCAGGACTTCGCGCCCTATGTCGCGCGCATCCGCTCGGCCAATCCCGACACCGTCATCACCGGCAACTGGTCCAACGACCTGCTGCTGCTGATGAAGGCCACCCAGGCCGCCGGCCTGAAGGTGCGCTTCGCCACCGTGTTCCTGGACCAGGTGGGCAACCTGGCCAACGCCGGCGAAGTCGCGCTGGGCCACTACATCGCCCACCCGTACAACATCGAGGCCGCCGGCGAGGAAGGCGCCAAGTTCGCCGAGGACTACAAGGCCAAGACCGGCCACTACCCCAGCTACACCGAGCCGCAGACCGTGATCGGCGTCACCTTCCTGGGCGAGGCGCTCAAGCAGGTCAAGCCGCAGGACGGCAAGCTGTCGGTGCCGGAACTGGCCAAGGCGCTGGAGAAGGTCACCTACACCTCGTCGCTGGGCACCTACACCATGCGCGCCGAGGACCACCAGGTACAGCTGCCGATGGTGGTGTCCAAGGTCGGCAAGAACGCCAAGTACAAGGCCGACGACACCGACATGGGCTTCGAACCGGTCAAGGTGCTGAGCGCCGCCGACGTGTCGGCGCCGGTGCAGTCCACTTGCAAGATGGTCCGCCCGAACTGATGCGGCTGGGGGCGGGCCGCGCTCGCGGCCCGTCCGATCACCCGCAGGAAACAACGCCCGCCGGCGCGGGGCCGGCCACAACAGGGCGCGATGGATCGCGCGGCGCATCGCGCCCGCGCGCAGGATTTATGGAGCGGACATGGAATACTTTACCGTCTCGCTGTTGAACGGCGTGATTTACGGCCTGCTGCTGTTCATGGTGTCGGCAGGCCTGACACTGATTTTCGGGATGATGGGCGTGCTGAACTTCGCGCACGCCTCGTTCTACATGATAGGCGCCTATGCCGCCTATACCTTGACCCCGGTCACGGGCTTCTGGGCCGCGCTGGCGCTGGCCACCGTGATCTCGGGCGCGCTGGGCATGGCGGTGGAGCGCTACTTCCTGCGCCGCGTGCACAAGTTCGGCCACGCGCAGGAATTGCTGGTCACCTTCGGCCTGGCCTTCATCGTGGCCGAGCTGGTCAAGCTGTTCTACGGCGACTTCCCGGTCGACTACCGCGTGCCGCAGTTCCTGAACTTCGCGGCCTTCCGCGTGTTCGACGCCGACTACCCCTTCTACCGCCTGCTGATGGGCGGCGTGTCGCTGGCCATGTTCGCGGCGATCTACCTGCTGCTGTCGCGCACCCGCGTCGGCATCGTGGTGCGCTCGGCCATCTACCGCCCGCGCATGGCCGAGGCGCTGGGCCACAACGTGCCGCTGGTGTTCATGAGCGTGTTCGGCGTGGGCGCGGCCATGGCCGGCCTGGCCGGCGCGGTGGCCGGCGCCTTCTACACCACCAACCCCAACATGGCGCTGGAACTGGGCGTGCTGGTGTTCGTGGTGGTGGTCGTAGGCGGACTGGGCTCGCTCGGCGGCGCCATGATCGCCTCGCTGCTGATCGGCCTGATCAGCTCTTTCTCGGTCGGCATCGACGCCAGCCTGGCCACGCTGTTCGGCCTGTTCGGCGCCGGTGAGTGGGCCGAGAGCGTGGGCGGATTGATGACAGTGAAGATATCCAGCCTGGCGGCGACCCTGCCCTTCCTGCTGATGCTGGTGGTGCTGCTGGTCAAGCCTTCGGGCCTGAAGGGAGAACAGGCATGAGCCAATCGACAACCCATGCCCGCCGCGCCTCGGGCGCGCTGTTGCTGATCCTGTGCGTGGCCGCGCTGTGCGCGCTGCCCTGGCTGCTGCCCCCGGGCCAGCTGGTGGCCGCGGTGCAGATGCTGATCGCGGCGCTATTCGCCTGCGCCTTCAACCTGCTGGCCGGCCAGGGCGGCATGCTGTCCTTCGGCCACGCCGCCTACTTCGGCGTCGGCACCTTCGCCACCATCCATGCCATGAACGCGCTGGGCGGCGCCGGGCTGCTGCCCACGCCGCTGATGCCGCTGGTCGGCGGCGTGGCCGGCCTGCTGTTCGGGCTGGTCGCGGGCTGGTTCGCCACCATGCGGTCGGGCGTGTATTTCTCGATGATCACGCTGGCCCTGGCCGAGCTGCTGCACGCGCTGGCGCCGCACCTGAAGGGTGTGTTCGGCGGCGAGGCCGGCCTGTCGGCCATGCGCATGCCGGCCTGGGGCTTCTCGTTCGGCTCGGACATCGAGGTCTATTTCCTGGTGCTGGCCTGGGTGCTGGTGTCGCTGGCGGCGCTGTACGGCCTGACCCGCACGCCGCTGGGCCGGCTCACGCTGGGCCTGCGCGAGAACGCGCACCGCCTGCGCTACCTGGGCTACCGTCCGCACACGCTCAAGACGCTGGTGTTCGCGCTGTCCGCCATGTTCGCCGGCATCGCCGGCGGCCTGCAGGCGCTCAACATCGAGGCCGGCAACTACGTGCTGTTCGAGGTCAAGCTGTCCACCGACGCGGTGCTGTTCGCCTACATCGGCGGCGTCAACGCCTTCCTGGGTCCGGTGCTGGGCGCTTCCATCCTGACCTTCCTGTCGCAGACGCTGGCCGACATCACCCGTTCGTGGCTGCTGTACCAGGGCATCCTGTTCGTGCTGGTGATGCTGTTCGTGCCGGACGGCCTGGTCGGCCTGGTGCAGCGCGCCGCCCGCTCGCTGCGCGAGCGCGGACTGGCCGACTGGCTGCCGCGCGCCGCCGTGTCGGCGGCCGGCGGCCTGCTGCTGACGGCCGGCACGGTCTTCACGGTGGAACTGCTGCAACGCATGTTCGCCCGCGACTACCGCTCGCTGCTGGCCCTGAACCCCGACGCCGGCTGGCCGGCCATTTCCCTGTTCGGCCGCGAATGGGCGCCGCTGGCGCTGTCGACCTGGCTGATTCCGCTGGCGCTGCTGGTCGCGGGCCTCCTGGCCTGCCGCTGGGCGCTGGCGCTGTGGCGCGACGGCGACTCGGCCGCCCCCGCCCTGGAGACGGCGCAATGAACCACGACATCCTCACTCTCACCGACGTGCGCAAGTCCTTCGGCGACGCGCAGATCATCCGCGGCGTGAACCTGGCGGTGCGCGCCGGCGAACGCCACGCGGTCATCGGTCCCAACGGCGCCGGCAAGTCCACGCTGTTTCACCTGATGTCGGGCTCGTTCGCGCCGACGTCCGGCGACATCAGCCTGCAATCGCGCGCCATCGGCGGCCTGGCGCCCGAGCGCATCAACCGCCTGGGCCTGGCGCGCTCGTTCCAGATCACCAATGTGTTCCCGCGCCTGTCGGTGCGCGAGAACCTGCGGCTGGCGGTGCTGCGCATGCACGGCCTGGTCTACACCTTCTGGCGTCCCATCGCGCGCAACCGCGCCGTCAATGAAGACGTGGACCGCCTGCTGGAAAAGGTGCGGCTGGCGCCGCGCCAGCACGTGGCGGCCGGCGACCTGAACTATTCGGAACAGCGCTCGCTGGAAATCGGCATGACGCTGGCCTCGCGGCCGCGCGTGATCCTGCTGGACGAGCCCATGGCCGGCATGTCGCAGCATGAAGTGGACTACACGGTCGAGCTGATCAAGGACGTGACGCGCGACTGCACGCTGCTGATCGTCGAGCACGACATGCAGGTGGTGTTCTCGCTGGCCGACCGCATCAGCGTGCTGGTGTATGGCGAGATCCTGGCCACCGGCACGCCCGCCGAGATCCGTGGCGACGCCCGCGTGCGCGAGGCCTATCTCGGGGAGGAAGCCGTATGAGCCAGCACGCCACCCATCCCGCCGCCGCCTCCAAGGGGAACAACAACGCGCGCAGCGCGAAGGACGACGCGATGAGCGCGCAAACCGGGGAACTGCTCAGCCTGCGGGGCGTGCACGCCCACTACGGCAAGAGCCACATCCTGCATGGCATCGACCTGGCCATCGGCCGAGGCGAAGTCATCAGCCTGCTGGGCCGCAACGGCGCCGGCCGCTCCACCACCATGAAGAGCATCATGGGCCTGGTGGATGTGACCGGCGGGCAGATCCGCATCGAAGGGCGCGACATCACCAACAAGCGCCCCTTCGAGATCGCCCGCGCGGGCCTGGGTTTCGTGCCCGAGGAACGCGAGGTCTTCGCCAACCTGACGGTGGACGAAAACCTGCGCATGGGCGAGCAGCCGCGCCGCGCCGACGCGCCGTTCTGGACCGTCGAGCAGATGTTCGACTACTTCCCGCGCCTGAAGGAACGGCGCGGCACCCGCGCCGGCAACCTGTCGGGCGGCGAGCAGCAGATGCTGACCATGTGTCGCTCGCTGCTGGGCAATCCCAAGGTCATGCTGATCGACGAGCCGACCGAGGGCCTGGCGCCCAAGATCGTGGAAGTGATCGCCGACGTGATCCGCGACATCCACCAGCGCGGCGTGTCGGTGGTGCTGGTCGAGCAGAAGCTGACCATCGCGCTGAAGGTCTCCACCCGCGTCAGCGTGATGGGCCACGGCCGCATCGTTTTCGAAGGACCGCCCGCCGAGCTGCAGCAGCGCCAGGACGTGGTCCAGGAATGGCTGGCGGTCTAAGCCGCCGCCCACAACCTTCATAGGCAATCATCTTGCAACAGACTCCCGACACCGTGTACGCCGACCTGCGCGGCCAGACCGTCGTCATCACCGGCGGCGCCAAGGGCATCGGCTACGCCGCCGCCCAGGCCTTCGTGCGCCAGGGCGCGCGCGTGGCCCTGCTGGACATGGACGAGGCCGCGCTGGCCGTCGCCGCCCTCGGCCTGCAGGCCGAGGGCGGCGAGGCCCTGGCCTGCCAGGCCTCGGTCACCGACGCCGACGCGGTCGAGCGCGCCTTCGCCCAGGTCGAGCAGGCCTGGGGCCGCATCGACGTGCTGGTCAACAACGCCGGCATCTCGGCCAACAAGCCCACGCTGGAAGTCAGCGCCGAGGAATGGCGCCGCGCCGTGGACATCAACCTGACCGGCGTGTTCCTGTGCGCCCAGGCCGCCGGCCGCCGCATGGTGCCGGCCGGCGCCGGCTGCATCATCAACCTGGCCTCCATGTACGGCGTGGTGGCCGCGCCCGACCGCGCCGCCTACTGCGCCACCAAGGGCGCGGTGGTGCTGCTGACCGAGACGCTGGCCGTGGAATGGGGCCCGCTGGGCGTGCGCGTGAACGCGCTGGCGCCCGGCTACGTCGAGACCGACCTGGTGCGCGACCTGGCCGCGCGCGGCCGCCTCGACCCCGAACGACTGAAGCAGCGCACGCCGCTGCGGCGCCTGGCGCAGCCGGCCGAAATGGCCGACCTGGCGGTGTTCCTGGCCTCGCGCCAGGCCGCCTACATCACCGGACACACCCTGGTGGCAGACGGCGGCTGGAGCCGCTACAGCTACCTCTAAAACACTTCACGCCCGACATTTCTGGAGATTCACTCATGGCCACCCATCACCCGCTTGCGCCGCAAGCGCCCTGGCGCCAACTGACGGTCGACGCCAAGGACTGGCAACAGGCCGATCCGGCGCTGCTGTCCAACATGCTGACGCAGCTGCACTGGATCCGCGCCTTCGAGGAAGCGGTGCTGGAACTGGCCGCCGAAGGCCTGGTGCACGGCCCGGCGCACTCGTCCGTGGGCCAGGAAGGCGGCGCGGTCGGCTCGGTGCTGGCGCTGGGCGCCGGCGACCAGATCAACGGCTCGCACCGCGGCCACCACCAGTTCCTGGCCAAGGCGCTGCAACACGTCGCGCCGCAAGGACTGGACCCGCGCAACCCGATCAACGCCGCCGTCGATGAAGTGCTGCAACGCACGCTGGCCGAGATCATGGGCCTGGCGCAAGGCTATTGCCGTGGCCGTGGCGGCTCCATGCACCTGCGCTGGCTCGAAGCCGGCGCGCTGGGCACCAACGCCATCGTCGGCGGCGGCGTGCCGCTGGCCGCCGGCGCGGGCTGGGCGCACAAGCACGCCGGCACCGACCGCGTGGCCGTGACCTACTTCGGCGACGGCGCGGTCAACATCGGCTCGGTGCTGGAAACCATGAACCTGACCGCGGCCTGGAAGACGCCGCTGTGCTTCTTCATCGAGAACAACCGCTACGCGGTCTCGACCACGGTCGAGGAATCCACCGCCGAACCGCGCCTGTCGGCGCGCGGCCTGGCCTTCAACATCCCGTCGTGGCAGGTGGACGGCATGGATCCGCTGGCCGTGTACCTGGCCATGTCGGAAGCCGTGGCGCACATGCGCGCCGGCAAGGGCCCGACCATCATCGAAGTGGACGTGTACCGCTACTTCCACCAGAACGGCCCCTTCCCCGGCAGCGCCTTCGGCTACCGCAGCAAGGACGAGGAAGCGCAATGGCGCCGCCGCGACCCGCTGGACAAGGTCGCCGCCGAGATGATCGGCCGCGAGCTCATCACCCAGGCTGAAGTCGACGCGCTGCGCCAGCGCTGCAAGGACGTGATGAAGGACGTGGCCGGCCGCCTGACCGAGGCCGCCGACGGCGGCAAGCGCCGCGTGCGCGCCGATCTGTGGCCCAGCCCGGACTTCCGCGACGTGGGCCTGCGCAGCGACGGCTCGGAACTGGCCGGCCTGCGCTACCAGGAAGCCTCGGAACACGCCGGCGAGCGGGTCGAGCGCAAGTTCGTCGACGCCGTCGCCGACGTGCTGGACCGCCGCATGGAAACCGATCCCGGCGTGGTGGTGCTGGGCGAGGACGTGCACCGCCTGAAGGGCGGCACCAACGGCGCCACGCGCGGCCTGAAGGACAAGTATCCGGACCGCGTGCTGGGCACCCCGATCTCCGAGAACGCCTTCGCCGGCCTGGGCGGCGGCCTGGCCATGGACGGCCGCTACCGTCCGATCGTCGAATTCATGTACCCCGACTTCATGTGGGTCGCGGCCGACCAGGTCTTCAACCAGATCGGCAAGGCCCGCCACATGTTCGGCGGCGACATCGACGTGCCCTTCGTGCTGCGCACCAAGGTCGCCATGGGCACGGGCTACGGCTCGCAGCACTCGATGGACCCGGCCGGCATCTTCGCCACTGCGCCCGGCTGGCGCATCGTGGCGCCGTCCACGCCCTACGACTACGTCGGCCTGATGAACACCGCGCTGGCATCCAAGGATCCGGTGCTGGTCATCGAGCACGTGGACCTGTACGGCTCGTCGGGCGAAGTGCCGACGGGCGACCTGGACTACGCCATTCCCTTCGGCAAGGCGCAGGTGCGCCGCCAGGGCGGCAAGGTCACCATCCTGACCTACCTGTCCATGGTCAGCCGCGCGCTCAAGGCCGCCGAGGCCGCCGGCGTCGATGCCGAGATCATCGACCTGCGCACGCTGGACCGCGCCAGCCTGGACTGGGACACCATCGGCGAGAGCATCAAGAAGACCAACAACGTGCTGATCGTTGAACAGGGCGCGCGCGGCACGTCCTACGGCGCCATGCTGGCCGACGAGATCCAGCGCCGCTGGTTCGACTGGCTGGACCAGCCCGTCAAGCGCGTCACCGGCGGCGAGGCCTCGCCCAGCATCTCCAAGGTGCTGGAACGCGCCGCCTTCGCCGACACCGAAGAAGTCATGGCCGGCCTGGCCGATGTGCTGGCCGACCTGGGAGAGCAGGCATGAACGCGCCCGAACAGGCCCGCCTGGGCATGACGGTGCCGATGGAAGTCGGCATCTGCTGCGCCGACCTGGACAAGATGCTGGCCTTCTACACCGGCGTGCTGGGCCTGGCGCTGGTCAACCGCGTGAGCGTGCCCGCCGACAAGGCGGCCGCCACCGGCCTGACCTCGGCCGGCTACGACGTGGCGCGGCTGCAGACCAGCTACGGCGAGCGCGTCAAGCTGCTGCAGCCCGCCGTGGCGCCCCAGCCGCGCCCGGCCGCCGGCGCCATCCTGGACCGCCAGGGCGCCACCTATCTCACCTTCATCGTGCGCGACCTGCCCGGCGTGGTGCGCCAGCTGCAAGCGCGGGGCGTGACGTTCGACAGCGCGCCCGCGCCGATGGAAGTGCGCCCCGGCACCTGGCTGGCGTTCTTCCGCGATCCCGAAGGCAATGTGCTGGAGCTGGTGGAGTACGACGACCCCGCCGCCTATCGACCCGACCTCCAGCCCGACACGGCCGCCGCCGCTGAATAGGACATCAACGTGGCATACCTCATCAAGCTTCCCTCCGTGGCCGCCGACACCTCGGGCGGCAATCTGCACCAGTGGCTCAAGCAGGAAGGCGACACGGTCGCCGTCGGCGACGCGCTGGCCGAAATCGAGACCGAGAAGGCCATCGTCGAGATCAACGCCGAACACACCGGCGTGCTCGGCCGCATCGTCGTGGCCGCCGGCACCGCGTCGGTGCCGGTGAACACCGTGCTGGGCGTGCTGCTGGCCGCCGGCGAGGACGCGTCCGCCATCGAGCGCGCGCTGGCTGAACAGGGCGTGGATCCGAGCGCCGCGCCGGCTGCCTCGGCGCCGGCTGCCGCAGCACCGGCTGCCGCAGCATCGGCTGCCGCAGCGTCGGCTGCCGCAACATCCGCCGCTTCGAGCTGCGCCGCCACGGCGACCTGCGCGCCCGCCACGGCCGCCGCGCCCGCACAAGCCGCCCCGGCCCAGGCCGGCCGCCGCCTGTCCAGCCCGCTGGCGCGCCGCCTGGCCGCGCAATGGGGCGTGGACCTGGCCCACGTGACCGGCAGCGGCCCGCATGGCCGCATCCTGCGCCGCGACGTGGAAGCGGCGCGCAACGCCGCGCCCGCCGCCGGCCAGCCGCAAGCCGCCGCGCCGCGCGCCGCCGGCCGTCGCGTGCCGCACAGCGGCATGCGCCGCGCCATCGCCCGCCGCCTGAGCGAAAGCAAGCAGACCGTGCCGCATTTCTACCTGACGGTGGACTGCCGCATGGACGCGCTGCTGGCGCTGCGCGCGCAGGCCAACCAGGCCGGCACCGTCAAGCTGTCGGTCAACGACTTCATCGTGCGCGCCGCCGCCCAGGCGCTGCGCGACGTGCCGGAAGTCAACGCCAGCTGGCAGGACGACGCCATCGAGTACCACGCCGGCGCCGACATCTCGGTGGCCGTGGCCACCGAGGGCGGGCTGGTGACGCCCATCGTGCGCGACGCCGACGACAAGTCGCTGTCCGCCATCGCCGCCGGTGAATTCCTCGGGCTTCAGGCGGTTGACCTTGGCGCGGCCGAGCGCCGCCCCGTGGTCGGCCCGAACGGCGAGCTGGAAGCCGCCACCGTCATGACGGTGACGCTGTCGGCCGACCACCGCGTGGTCGACGGCGCCGTCGGCGCGCAGTGGCTGGCCGCGTTCCGCGCCCGCATCGAAAACCCCGTCCGCATCCTGCTGTGAGCCACGCCATGACCAAGACGAGTTTCGATGTGGTGGTGGTGGGCGGCGGCCCCGGCGGCTACGTGGCCGCCATCCGCGCCGCGCAGCTGGGCTTGTCGGCCGCGCTGGTCGAGCGCGCCGAGCTGGGCGGCATCTGCCTGAACTGGGGCTGCATTCCGACCAAGGCGCTGCTGCACAGCGCCACCGTGCTGCGCGCCTGCCGCGAGGCCGCGCACTACGGCGTGGCCGGCGCCGACGCCGCGCGCCCGGACCTGCCCGCCATGGTGGCGCGTTCGCGCAAGGTGGCCGGCCGCCTGGGCCAGGGCGTGGCGCACCTGATGAAGAAGAACGGCGTGACGGTGATCCAGGCCAGCGCCCGGCTCGCCGGCGCGGGCAAGCTGGCGCTGGACAACGGCAGCACCCTGTCGGCGCGCCACATCATCCTGGCCACCGGCGCGCGCGCCCGCGAGCTGCCGGCGCTGCCGCTGGGCGAGCGCATCTGGGCCTATCGCCAGGCGCTGGTGCCCGACGCCGTGCCCAAGTCGCTGCTGGTGGTGGGCGCCGGCGCCATCGGCGCGGAGTTCGCCAGCTTCTATCGCGCGGTCGGCGCCGAGGTCACGCTGATCGACATGACCGCCGAGATCCTGCCGCAGGAAGACGCCGAGATCTCGCAGCTGGCGCGCAAGGCCTTCGAGAAACAGGGCATCCGCGTGCTGACGCAATGCGCCGTCACGGCCTCCAGCCCCACCGCCACCGGCGTGAAGGTCACGCTGGAACAGCAGGGCAAGCGCAGCGAGCTGGAAGTCGAGCGCGTCATCGTCGCGGCCGGCATCGTCGGCAACGTCGAGAACCTGGGCCTGGAAGGCACGCGCGTCAAGGTGGAAAAGAGCCACATCGTCACCGACGGCCTGTGCCGCACCGGCGAGCCGGGCGTCTACGCCATCGGCGACGTGGCCGGCGCGCCCTGGCTGGCGCACAAGGCCAGCCACGAGGGCGTGCTGTGCGTGGAAGCCATTGCCGGCAAGCCGGCGCACGCCATCGACCCGCTGCGCATTCCCGCCTGCACCTACTCGCATCCGCAAGTGGCCAGCATCGGCATGACCGAGGCGCGCGCGCGCGAGCATGCCGCCAAGCATGGCGGCGAGATCCGCGTGGGCAAGTTCACCTTCGCCGGCAACGGCAAGGCCATCGCCATGGGCGAGGACCAGGGCCTGGTCAAGACCGTGTTCGATGCCCGCTCCGGCGAGCTGCTGGGCGCGCACATTATCCACCCGGAAGCCTCGGAGCTGATCACCGGCTACGGCGTGGCCACCGCGCTGGAAGCCACCGAGGAAGACCTGATGCACACCGTGTTCGCGCATCCGACGCTGTCGGAAACGCTGCACGAATCGGTGCTGGCGGCCTTCGGGCGGGCGCTGCACGGCTGAACGCGGCGCAACGCGCAAGATCAACGGGGAATGGCTCGCGCCATTCCCCGTTTGCCTTGCATGTCCAGGCGATGCGCTCCGGCTTCAAACCCAGGTTTCAAGCCTGGGATTCAAACGCGGACGCGGCCGGCTGCCGACACGCGATCAATCCCAGTCAGGCGCCAGCCCGTCCGGCGACACCAGCCGGCCGTCCGGCCGCGCCAGCGCGGCGATGCGCGCCATGTCGTCGGCGGACAGCGCGAAATCGAACACGCGCGCATTGGCCTCGGCGCGATCGCGCTGCAAGGTCTTGGTCAGCGTCACCACGTTGTCCTGCTGCACCAGCCAGCGCAAGGCGATCTGCGCCGGCGTCTTGCCCAGGCGCGCGGCGATCTCGCCGATCAGAGGATCGGTCAGCACCTTGCCGTCGGCCATGCCGAAATAGGCCGTCACCGTCATGCCCAGCGCGGCCGCCTCGGCGCGCACCGCGTCCTGGTCCAGGTAGGGATGGAACTCGATCTGATTCGTGACCAGCGGCGCGGCGCTCAGGGCGGCGGCCTCGCGCATCAGCTTGATGTTGAAATTGCTGACGCCGATGTGGCGCGCCCAGCCGCAAGACACGGTCTGGTTCAGCGCGTCGATCTGCTCGGCCAGCGGTGCCTTGTCGCCGGGCCAGTGCAGCAGCAGCAGGTCCACGTAATCGGTGCGCAGCCGCGCCAGGCTTTCCTCGACCGAGCGCAGCAGGTCGGGCGTCCGGTAGTGGTCCACCCAGACCTTGGTGGTCAGGAAGATCTGCTCGCGCGGCACGCCGGCCTCGGCCATGCCACGACCCACGTCGGCCTCGTTGCCATAGATCTGCGCGGTATCGATGTGGCGGTAGCCCAGCTCCAGCGCGGTCCGGGTCATGCGGGCGGTGTCCTCGGCAGGCATGCGGAACACGCCCAGGCCCAGCGCGTGAATCTCGGCGCCTTCGCGGCCCAGGGGTTTGGTGGGGATCATTCGGTTTGCTCCAGCGGGTATCTCAATGGCCGCACATTCTGCGCGCATGGATCATTGAGAAAAACACCGATAAACTCACAATACTTATGCCCTGGAGTCACGAATGTCCCTGAATTCCGACGCCCTGCGCCTGTTCCTGGCCGTGGTGGACGCGGGCACCATGAGCGCGGCCGCCGAGATGCTGGGCCAGACCGCGTCCGGCGTCAGCCGCGGCCTGTCGCGGCTGGAGGAAGACCTGGGCGTGACCCTGCTGACCCGCACCACGCGGCGCATGGAACTGACCGAGGAAGGCGCGCTGTTCCTGCAGAAGGCGCGCGGCATCGTCGCGTCGCTGGAAGAGGCCGAGGAATGCATGCGCATGGTGCACCAGCAGCCCGCCGGCCGGCTGCGGGTCGATGCTTCGGCGCCCGTCATGCTGCACTGCGTGGTGCCGCATGTGGCCGAGTTCCGCCGCGCCTATCCCGCGATCACGCTGGAGCTGACCAGCAACGACCGCATCGTCGACCTGATGGAACACCGCAGCGACGTGGCGCTGCGCGCCGGCCCGCTGACCGATTCCACACTGCACGCCCGCCCGCTGCGCCCCGCGCCGCGCTGGCTGCTGGCCAGCCCCGACTACATCGCGCGCCGGGGCGAGCCGAAGGACGTGGACGAGCTGCTGCAACACGAGCTGCTGGGCTTCACGCAGCCGGAAAGCCTGAACGTCTGGCCGTTGCGCCATGCCGGCGGCTCCAGCTTCGCCATCACGCCCACGCTGGCCACCTCCAGCGGCGAGACCCAGTACCAGCTGGCGCTGCGCGGCGTGGGCATCGCCTGCCTGTCCGACTTCATGGTGCGCGACGAGCTGGCCGACGGCCGGCTGGTGAAGGTGATGGAACACGCTTACACCGACTACCTGCAGCCGCTGAACGCGGTGTACTACCGCAACACGCAGCTGTCGCGGCGCATCGCCTGCTTCCTGGATTTCATCGCGGCGCGGATGTAGGCGCGGAGCCGGGCACGAACGCAGGCGCGGATCCAGGCGAGGCTGGCGCGGCGCTCAGTATTTCAGGCCCGTATCGCACAACACGGTGGCTACCACCGCATCCGCGCGCAGCCGGCCCGATTGCAGCAGCTTCACCGCCGCGCACACATTGGCGGCGGCGGAATAGCCCACGTACAGCCCTTCGCGCACGGCCAGCTTCCGGCGCCACGCCTCGGCTTCCTCGTCCGTCACGGCCAGGCTCAGGTCCATCAGCGACGCATCCCAATGCGGCGGCACCGCGCCGTAGCTGGTGCCCTGGATCAGGTGCCGCGCCTTCGAGACCGGCTGGCCGGCCAGCACTTCGCAGCCCAGCGGCTCGACGGCCGCGCACACGGTCGCCGCGCTGGCGGCCTTCATGGCCCGCGCCACGCCCATGAAGGTGCAGCCCGTGCCCACCGCCGCGACCCAGCCATCGGCGGGCCGGCCCAGCTGTTCCAGGATCTCGCGGCCCGTGCCGGCCTCGTGCGCCGCGATGCACTCGACCGCATTGAACTGGTCCACATAGAATCCGCCGCGCTCGCGCGCCAGCGCGGCGGACCTGGTCCCCCCCCCCTCCCCCGCCGCGCCCCCGGCCGGGCCGCGGCG
>NZ_JAGTJY010000116.1:0-18982 GCF_018195695.1 Achromobacter sp. Marseille-Q0513
GACGAGCCGCCGGCTGCTGGCCGGGCGCGGGCGCCAGCGGCTGGGCGGGGATCTGGGGCGCGGGCGCCAGGTTGCCGCCTTCCGGGCCGGACAGGGCCGCGCTCTCGGCGCTCAGAGCGTTGGGATTGGTATTGGCCGACGGCGTGGGCAGCCAGCCCATCACGGCCGCCACGCCCACCGTACACATGACGATCACGGCGACGGCGGCGGCGGCGACCAGGGGATGCAGGCCACGGCGCGCAACGCCGGTCTGGAGGGGAGTATTCATCACAGGTCTCCGAAATTACTAACCGGCTGTGGTATAGCACCCTGGCGCCGTATCGGCGTATTGCGATGGTGACGCTTCATTGCAGAACGGACCCGCTGGACAGGGTCCGCCATTGATGGACAATAGGGGCATGGATTCCGTCACCTTGCCCCAGCTCGAACAGGCCATCAACTATTGGCGCAATCTCACGCCGTCCGCCGGCGAGGACCACCGGCTCTGCCCGGAGGCGTCGGCGCTGGCCACGCCCTATGCGCTGATGATCATGTCCCATCGCCGCGAGCTCCCCACCGTGGAACTCGACGAGCGCGCCCGCGCGGCGCTGGAGACCTGGGCAGCCGCCCTGAAGTGAACGTGAATGGCCCAGGCCGCCGCCGCGCGCGGCGATCGGATGGCAGCCCCCGGGGCCGCCGTCGCCCGGCTCTGGCCTGATCAGCCCTTGAGCAGCGCCTGGATGTCGTGCACCAGGGCGTCCACCCCGATGTTGTTGTTGGCCAGCACGCGCGATTCGCCCTTGCCGTCCAGCAGGTAGAACGCGGCCGTGTGGTCCATGGAATAGCCGCCGTCCTTGGTGGGCGCCTTGGCGTAGTAGGCCTTGAACGAGGCCGCCGCCTTCTTCACCTGGTCCGGCGTGCCGGTCAGGCCCAGGAAGCGCGGGTCGAACGCGGTCACGTATTGTTTGAGAATATCTGGCGTGTCGCGCTCCGGATCCACCGTGATCAGCAGCACCTGCACACGGTCGGCGTCGGCGCCCAGCTTCTTCATGGCCTCGGCCAGCTCGGCCAGCGAGGTCGGGCAGACATCAGGGCATTGCGTGAAGCCGAAGAACGCCACCACCACCTTGCCCGAAAAATCCGACAGCTTGCGGGTCTTGCCGTTGTAATCCACCAGTTCCATGCCCTGGCCGAGTTTGGTGCCGCTGATGTCGCTGCCCTTGAACTGGGGCGCGCTTTCACCGCAGGCGGCCAGCGCGGCGGCGAATGCGGCGGCCGCGCCCAGGCGCAGGGCCAGGCGGCGGGTGGAGGAAAACACGGACATGGACAACCTCCGGCAACGGTCAGCGCAACAGGCCGACCCAGTGATCCACCAGCAGCGCGCCGAACAGCAGCGCCAGGTACAGGATCGAGAAACGGAACATGCTGCGCGCCAGTTCGTCGCTGTATTCGCGATACAGGCGCCATGCATAGGACAGGAACATGCCGCCCAGCACCAGCGCGGCGGTCAGGTAGAGCACGCCGCTCATCAGGATGATGTAGGGCAGCAGCGTGGTGGCCAGCAGCGCCACGCTGTAGAGCAGGATGTGCAGGCGCGTGAACTGCTGGCCGTGCGTGACCGGCAGCATGGGCAGGCCGGCCTTGGCGTAGTCGTGGTTGCGGTACAGCGCCAGGGCCCAGAAATGCGGTGGCGTCCAGATGAAGATGATCAGCACCAGCACCCAGGCCTCGGCCGGCACGGAATCCGCCACGGCGGCCCAGCCCAGCGCGGGCGGCATCGCGCCCGACAGGCCGCCGATGACGATGTTCTGCGGCGTGCGCGGCTTGAGGATGACGGTATAGATGACGGCGTAGCCGACGAAGGTGGCGAAGGTCAGCCACATGGTGAGCGGGTTGACCATGTGGTACAGCACGAACATGCCGGCGCCGCCCAACAGGCCCGACAGGCTCAGCACCTGGTAGGCGGAGATGGTGCCGCGCGCGGTCGCGCGCCTCGCGGTGCGCAGCATGCGGGCGTCGACCTCCTGCTCGATCAGGCAGTTGATGGCGAAGGCGGCGGCGGCCAGCAGCCAGATGCCCAGCGTGCCGAACAGCACGCGCTGCATGTCCGGAATGCCGGGCGCGGCCAGGAACATGCCGATGACGGCGCAGAACACCGCAAGCTGCGTGACGCGCGGCTTGGTGAGCACGAGATACTGGCGGAGCAATCCGGATTGGGGAGCGGCAAGACTGGTCATGATGGCCCCTATTTTAAACGCGCGCCGAATTGGGGCCGTAGCCCCCCCGCGGGCGCCCGTCCGGCAGTGGACAGACGCACCATCAATACCACCGCCGCCAGCGTCAGGCCGGCCGCCCCGCCATTGTGCAGCACCGCGATCAAAAGCGGCCACTGGAAGAAGATGGTGGTCAGCCCGGTCAGCAGTTGCGCGCCCAGCAGCGCCAGCATCAGCGTGGCCGGTCCGCGCAGTCCGGCCTCGGCGCGCAGGCGCCAGGCCAGCACGCCCAGGTAGGCGAACACCACGAAGGCGAAATTGCGATGCACCCAGTGGATCGCGGTGAGCGCCGGCTGCGAGATCATTTCACCGGACGGCAGCTCGCCCAGCCCCCGGATCACCGAATAGCCGCCGTGGAAATCCATCTCGGGCACCCACTGGCCATGGCACATGGGAAAGTCCATGCAGGCCAGCGCCGCGTAATTGGTGCTGACCCAGCCGCCCAGCGTGACCTGCACCAGCAGCAGCGCGAAGCCGCCCGCGACCCAGGGCTTCCAGCGCGCGGCAGCGGCGGACAGGGCCAGGTGCGGACGCTCGCGCGCCGACAGCCAGGTCATCAGCGCCAGCACCGACAGGCCGAACACCAGATGCGCCGTGACCACGGCGGGCATCAGCTTGTGGGTCACGGTCCAGGCGCCGAAGGCGCCCTGCACGCAGACTGCCACCAGCGTGACGATGGCCAGCGCGGGCGAACGGCCCAGCTGGCGACGGTAGCGCCAGGCCATGACCACGATGGCGATGATCAGCATGCCCAGGATGGCGCCGACGTAGCGGTGGATCATCTCGATCCAGGCCTTGGACAGCGTGACCGGCCCGAAAGGCATGGCCTGCGTGGCCTCGTGGATGTCGCCCATCGCGCCCAGCGGCGTGGCCTTGCCATAGCAGCCCGGCCAGTCCGGACAACCCAGCCCGGAATCGGTCAGGCGCACGAAGGCGCCGAACATGATCAGGTCCAGCGTCAGGAACCAGGTGAAGAAAACCAGCTTGCGGTAGCGAGCCTTGATGCGATCCATATCCATGTAGAAAAATCCGGTCAGCCGACCCGCGAGTTGTAGACCAGCTTGCTGACGTCCTTGCGCACCTTCACGCCGTCGGCGTCGGCAGGGTACTGCATCATCAGGTTGCCCAGCGGATCGATGATCCAGATGGGCGCGGCCAGCGCAGGCGCGGCCTGTTGCTGCTGGCCCGCCAGCAGGAAGCGGGCGAGCTGGCCGGGGTCGGCGCGCAACATGATAGTGCCCTTGTAGGCCTCCAGCACCTTGTCCGGCACCGGCGCGTCGTCGGTGATGAACCAGACGCGGGCCAGCCGGTCCACGTTCTTGCCCTGGCTGGCGTGGCTGTTGCGCGCGATGTAGAGCTTGCGGGCGCAGCTTTCCGGGCAGGCCGCGCCATCGGCGGCCACCAGCAGCCATTTGCCCTTCAGGGTCTGCAGGTCGAAGGGCTGGCCGTCCAGCGTGGTCAGCTTCAATTCACCGGCGGCGGGCATGGGACGCTGCGGCGTCACCAGCGTGCCGTAGTTGCTGGCCTCGTCCGGCCACCATTGCGGGTTGTAGTAGACGACGAAGGCCGCCACGATGGGCGCCAGCGTGCACAGGAACACCAGCACCAGCGGCAGCCTGGAGCGCTTGCGGGCGGCGGGGACGGAGGTAGCGGAAGTTTCGCGGGCCACTATGTATCCTGTTATGCGGTTGCGCGGTGCGCCGGGGACCTTGCTGCGGGCTTGCGGTGTTGCGGGAATTCAAGACGTCGATGCTGCGGGCTTGCGGTATCCGCGCGGCGGCTCAGCCCCCGGGGCCGGCCTGCTCGCGCTGGCGCTGGCGCATGCGCTTGAGCGCGCCCGCCATCACCACCAGCCAGGCGATCGCCGCGAACAGCGCGAAGGAAAACCATTGCACGGCGTAGAAGGTGTTTTTCTGGAAATCCACCGAAGGCTGCGGCCAGTCGTGCACCAGGCCGTCGTCGTCGCGGCCGTCGCCGAACTGGCTCAGCACCGTGGGCAGCAGCTTGAGTCCGGTGGCCTGCGCGTAGGCGTCCAGCTCCAGGTTCTGCACCTGCGGCACGACGCCGCCCGGCGCCGGCAGCGCCGCCGGCAGGCCGGACTTCGCGTCGCCGCCCAGCGACCACAGCTCGAACAGGCGCGGCACGCGCGCGGACAGCTCGCCGTGCACGGCCTGCTCGCCCGGCGGCGTCGCCGGCACCTCGGGCTGGCCCTGCATCACGCGCGGGATCCAGCCGCGCAGCACCAGCAGGGCCTGGCGCGTGCCGCCGTCCAGCAGCAAGGGCGTGGCCAGCCAGTAGCCGGGCTTGCCGTCCAGATTGCGGTTGTCCAGCAGTACACTGAACTGCGGCAGCCACTGGCCGCTGGCCTCGGCCACGCGCCACGGCGCCATCTCGTCCGCCGGCGTCGCGGCGCTCAAGGGCAGCGGGGCCTGCTTGCGGCCGGCCTCGATCGCGGCCAGAATGGCGCGTCGCTCGTCGGCCCGGCGCAGTTGCCACTGCCCCAGCGATACGAGTATGACCACGGAAATGCCCAGCAGCAGCAAGGCGGCTACCGTGTAGCGGGTGGAATGCGGTCGAGCCATGTGTTCGTGATTGAATCTGATTTGTCCGGAGACCCAAATGCGTGTTTTCGTGGTGCTGGCCTTTATCGGCATCCTTGCCAGCCTGGCGTCCGCCCTGGTCTATCTGATGCGGGACAAAGGTACCACCAACCGCACCGTCAATGCGCTCACCGTGCGCATCGGGCTGTCCGTCGCGCTGTTCCTGTTCGTGCTGTTCGCCCATCACATGGGCTGGATCGAAAGCACCGGGATCAGATAGGCGCCGCCGGCGGGAGTTCCCGCCCCGGCCCCGACCCTGAAAACGCAAGGGCCCGGCCAGACTGGCCGGGCCCTTGCCGTTGAAAGCGCGCATCGCCGCGGGCCGCAACCCGCGGCGCGGCGATCACATCCAGTAGACGAACAGGTACAGGCCCAGCCACACCACGTCGACGAAGTGCCAGTACCAGGCGGCGCCCTCGAAGCCGAAGTGATGGTCGGCCGTGAAGTGGCCGCGGATCAGGCGGATCAGGATCACGGTCAGCATGGTGGCGCCCAGCAGCACGTGGAAGCCGTGAAAGCCCGTCAGCATGTAGAACAGCGAGCCGTAGGCGCCCGAGTTGAACTTCAGGTTCAGCTCGGTATAGGCGTGATGGTATTCCGCCGCCTGGCAGGCCACGAAGATGAAGCCCAGCACCACGGTGGCCAGCAGCCAGAAGATGGTCTTGCCGCGATGGTTTTCACGCAGCGCGTGGTGGGCGATGGTCAGCGTCACGCCCGAGCTCAGCAGCAGCGCGGTGTTGATCGTGGGCAGCCAGAACGGGCCGACGGTCTGGAAGTGCTCGACCACGCCGGCCGGGCCGAAGTTGGGCCAGACCGCCTGGAAATCCGGCCACAGCATCAGCTTGTGGTCCAGGTCGCCCAGCCATGGCGTGGTGATCGTGCGCACGTACCACAGCGCGCCGAAGAAGCCGGCGAAGAACATGACCTCCGAGAAGATGAACCAGCTCATCCCCCAGCGGTAGGAATTGTCGATGCGCTTGCTGTTCAGGCCGGCCTCGGACTCGCGGATGGCGTCGCCGAACCAGTAGTACAGGATCACGATCAGGGACAGGAAGCCCGCCAGCACCAGCCACTTGCCCCAGCTGACGGAATTGATCCAGGCGGCGGCGCCCAGGCCCATGAGCAGCAGCGCGCCGGCCGTGCGCACGGGGTGACCCGAATCTGCGGGCACGTAGTAGTAGGGTGCCTCTTTGTGAACCGAGTGGCTTGCACTCATGGTTTTCTCCCTGGTACAGATCAGATGGTTCGAATTGCTTCAGGAATCGTGGCCGTCAGGTCAGGCTCGAGACTGCCCAACGCACGATCAATATCAGTACGCCCACGAATACCGCTCCGGCCAGCAGCCCGGCCACGATCACGTGTACCGGGTTGAGCCTGGCGCTGTCTTCCTGGTAGCCCGCGCCCTTGCGCACGCCGAACAGTCCCCAGCCCACGGCTTTCAGCGTCTGCAGAAAGCTCAGCTTGCGTTGGGAGGCGTCGCGCAGGTCGTCGCTCATGGGACCGCCTAGCGCAGCGCCACGCCCGTGAGCAGCGACGAGCCGCGCAACAGGGTCCACGCGAACACGGCGGCGACGAACACCACCAATATCAGTCCTGCGATCCGGTTGCGACGGCGCTGCTCTGGAGTCATGGCTCTGCTACCTGAAAACGTTGCGGCTTACTTCACTTCGGGCGGGGTTTCGAAGGTGTGGAAGGGGGCCGGCGACGGCACCGTCCATTCCAGGCCTTCGGCGCCTTCCCAGGGGCTGGCGGGCGCGGGCTCGCCGCGGCCGCGATAGCAGCGGATCACCGTCCACAGGAAGATCAGCTGCGACAGGCCGAACCAGAACGCGCCGATGGTGGCGATCTGGTGGAAGGTCGTGAACTGCGCGGCGTAATCAGCATAGCGACGCGGCATGCCGGCTAGGCCCAGGAAGTGCATCGGGAAGAACGTGACGTTGAACGAGATCAGCGTCGACCAGAAGTGCAGCTTGCCCAGCTTTTCGCTGTACATGCGGCCCGACCACTTGGGCAGCCAGTAGTAGGCGCCAGCGAACAGGGCGAACAGCGAACCCGCCACCAGCACGTAGTGGAAGTGCGCCACCACGTAATAGGTATCGTGCACCTGGATGTCGATGGGCGCCACCGACAGGATCAGGCCGGTGAAGCCGCCCATGGTGAACACGAAGATGAAGCCGATCGAGAACAGCATCGGCGTCTCGAAGGTCATCGAGCCGCGCCACATGGTGGCGACCCAGTTGAACACCTTCACGCCGGTCGGGATCGAGATCAGCATGGTGGCGTACATGAAGTACAGCTGGCCCGTCACCGGCATGCCGGTGGTGAACATGTGGTGCGCCCAGACGATGAACGACAGCACGGCGATGGCAGCGGTCGCGTACACCATCGAGGCGTAGCCGAACAGCTTCTTGCGGGCGAAGGCGGGCACGATGGCGGACACGATGCCAAAGCCCGGCAGGATCATGATGTAGACCTCGGGGTGCCCGAAGAACCAGAACACGTGCTGGTACAGCACCGGGTCGCCGCCGGCGGCGGCGTTGAAGAAGCCGGTGCCGAAGTGGCGGTCGGTCAGCACCATGGTGATGGCGGCGGCCAGCACCGGCATCACGGCCAGCAGCAGGAAGGCGGTGATCAGCCAGGTCCAGCAGAACAGCGGCATCTTCATCAGCGTCATGCCGGGCGCGCGCATGTTCAGCACGGTGACGATGATGTTGATCGCGCCCATGATGGAGGACGCGCCCATGATGTGCATGGCGAAGATGGCCAGGTCCATGCCCGGGCCCATCTGCAGCGACAGCGGAGCGTACAGCGTCCAGCCGGCGGCGGTGGCGCCGCCCGGCACGAAGAACGAGGCCGTCAGCATGATGGCGGCCACGGGCAGCAGCCAGAAGCTGAAGTTGTTCATGCGGGCGAACGCCATGTCCGAGGCGCCGATCTGCATGGGGATCATCCAGTTCGCGAAGCCCACGAAGGCCGGCATGATGGCGCCGAACACCATGATGAGGCCGTGCATGGTGGTGAACTGGTTGAACAGTTCAGGCCGGAAGAACTGCAGGCCCGGCTCGAACAGCTCGGTGCGCAGCAGCAGGGCCAGCGTCCCGCCCTCCAGCAACATGAAGAACGAGAAGATGAGGTACATCGTCCCGATGTCTTTGTGGTTCGTGGCGAAAAGCCAGCGCCGCCAGCCCGTCGGCATGGCGTGGTGGTGGTCATCGTGACCGTGGCCCGGGGACACGTGGTCTACAGTGACGCTGCTCATGATGGACTCCTTCCTGCTGAGTGCCGCCCCCGCCAGGCGGGGACGTCAGGGTATCTCGACTAAACGGAAAGCGGTTCTGACCGCGAGGGAAACAGCGACGGCGC
Organism: Achromobacter sp. Marseille-Q0513; assembly: GCF_018195695.1. NCBI lineage: Bacteria > Pseudomonadati > Pseudomonadota > Betaproteobacteria > Burkholderiales > Alcaligenaceae > Achromobacter > Achromobacter sp. Marseille-Q0513. The sequence goes on from NZ_JAGTJY010000116.1 coordinate 8,216, forward strand.
GCGCATCAGCGCCCGGCCGTCACGTCCTTCGGTTGAACCGTCGGGTCCTGCCCCTTGCCGGCGTTGCTCCAGGCATGGCGCGTATAGCTGATGACCGCTGCGATTTCGACATCGTTGAGCTGGCCGCCGAACGCCGCCATGGCGGTGCCCGGCTTGCCCTTCAGCACGGTGTTGATCTGGGCCGCCTTGGGGCCCAGCACAACCTTGTCTCCGTCGAGCGCGGGGAAGCTGCCCGGGATGCCCTTGCCGTTGGCCTGGTGACAGGCCACGCAATTGGCGGCGAAAACCTTTTCGCCACGGGCAATCAGTTCGGCTTCCGTCCACTCCTTGTTGGGATCGTCGGCCGAGGCCGCCATCCTCTTTTTCTGGTCTTCAACCCACTTATCGTAGTCCGCCTGCGCCAGGACTTCCACGACGATGGGCATGAAGGCGTGATCCTTGCCGCACAGCTCGGCGCACTGGCCACGGTAGATGCCGGGCTGTTCGGCGCGGAACCAGGCGTCGCGCAGGAAGCCCGGGATGGCGTCCTGCTTGACGCCGAAGTCGGGGATCATCCAGGAGTGGATCACGTCGGCGGCGGTCAGCACGACGCGGACCTTCTTGTCGACGGGCACAACCATGTGGTTGTCCACTTCCATCAGGTAGAACTGGCCCTTGGGCTCGCGGTTCTCGATCTGGGCGCGCGGCGTCGACAGCGTGGAGAGGAACTTGACGCCGGCGGCGGAGCCGTCGAGGTACTCGTAGCCCCACTTCCATTGATAGCCGGTGACCTTGACGGTCAGGTCGGCGCTGGACGTGTCTTTCATGGCGACCACCGTCTTGGTGGCCGGCAGGGCCATCGCAATGACGATGATGAAGGGAATGACGGTCCAGGCGACTTCCACGCCGAGGTGCTCGTGGAAGGTGGCGGCCTTGTGGCCGCGGGATTTGCGGTGCGCCCAGATGGAGTAGAACATCACTCCGAAGACGCCGATGAAGATCACGATACAGATCGTGAGCAGCATCCAGTGCAGCCACATGACATCGCGCGCGATCTGAGTCACGCCTTCGTGCAGGTTCAGCTGATTGACCTTCGGGCCGCCGGGCATGTCTTGCACCTGAGCACCCGCCATGCCGCCAATCAGCATGGCACAAGCCCCCAGTATCCCTCTCCACTTCTTCATGCTTACCTCGAAACACGGCGCAAAGGCCGCTGTCGCCTCGTGGCACGAATGTCACTGCAACAGGACTACGCGCGATTATTAGATGGCAAGGATCGGCAGGGAGAGATGCTGCGGCCCCGCGTTCCCACTCGAATCATAAAGAAACTGGCGGATTATAGCGGACGCGCAAACAGATGTAATTTAATCCCCTTGATTTCGTTGGACCCGCCCCCATGGCCTCGCCGCGAGGCCGCGCGGGCCGGTGGCATAAAATCAGCCGCACCTTCATCCAAGACGGTCCCGAGATGCACAAGCAGTTGCCCGACCTGTATGCCGCGCTGCGCGCCCGCGCGCAGGAACTCCCGCCCGAAGGGGCGCATGCCTTGTATATAGCGGGGCGCCGCTGCGGCTGGGCCACGCACGCCGCAGCCGACGCGCTGCAAGGCGCCGAGCACATCGAAACGGACCACGACAGCGTGCGGATCGGCGAAGGCATGGCCCCCGGCCCCGAGCTGGACGCGGTGCTGGAACGGGCCGCGATACTGTTGCGCGATGCCAACTGCCTGCGCGGCTGGCGCGATGAACTGCTGGACGTGGTCGCCGGCGACGACAAGCTGGGCGTGATGGAGCGCACCGCGCTGCGGCCCTTCGGCCTGCCGACCAAGGCCGTGCACCTGAACGCCTGGACGCCCGATGGCCGGCTATGGGTGGCGCGCCGCGCACTGAGCAAGTCAACGGATCCCGGTATGTGGGACACCCTGGTCGGCGGCCTGGCCGGCAGCGGCGAAGACCTGGAAACCGCGCTGGTGCGCGAGTGCGGCGAGGAAGCCGGCCTGGACGAGCCGGACCTGACCCACCGCACGCCGCTGCGCACCATCCTGCGCATCCACCGCCGCCTGCCCGAGGGCTACCAGGTCGAGGACGTACTGACCAGCACCTGTGTGCTGGCGGCCGACGCCAGCCCCGCCAACCGCGACGGCGAAGTCATGGAAATCCGCGCCATCGAGGTGGCCGAGGCGGTGCGCCTGCTGGCCGAAGGCGAGTTCACGCTGGAAGCGGCCCTGGTCATCGCCGAAGACATCCTGCGCCGCCAGGCGGCCGGGGAAATCCCGGCCTGAGCCGGGACTGACGCCGGGGCCGGCCCTGGCTCAGCGTGATTGCAGGCCGGGTTCGCCCGGCGTCGCGCCGCCCTGTGCGGACCGGTCGGTGGCCTGCCGCGCGTCTTCCGCGCCATCGGCCTGCCGGACCACGACAACCTCGCTTCCGAGCGCGTGCGCGTCCCTGGCTGTCACGTCCTTTGCCTCGCCCTTCGTCGCGGCTTTCGCCGCTTCTTCCTCGCGCCGCTCCTCGCCCGCCGCCTCGGCGGCTTCGGCGGCCGCCGCCGCGCTGGGCGCGGGCGTATGCGCCGCCACGGGCGCCGGCGCCGGCGCGGCCTGCGAGGCCTGCGAGAACTGTTTCCAGACCTCGATCGCGCGCAGGCGCTGCTTGGCCACGACCTGGATGCGCTCGCGCAGGTGTTCATCGCGCGCCAGCAGCGCGTGGAAATCGCGCGAGGACAGCATCAGCAGCTTGCAATAGCCCAGCGAGGTCACGTCGGGCGCGATCTGCTGCTCGCCCAGCAGGCCGAGTTCGCCGAAGAACTCTCCGCTGCCCAGCTCGATCATGGTGTTGTCCGGCAGGTGCACGGCCACGGCGCCCGAAGCCACGAAGCACATTTCCTCGCCATGGCGGCCCTTGGTCAGCACGCGCTGGTCCGGCAGGGCCAGCCTCGGCTTGAGCAGCTTGCTGATGGCGCGCAGCGAATCGGCCGACAAGCCTTCGAACAGGGGCACGCGCTTGATCAGGTCGGCCGCGCTCAGCTCGATGTCCAGCGGCGGGTGGCGGTCGATGTGCGACCAGCGGCTTTGCAATTGCGACATCAGGTCGGCGTACACCTCGCCGCTGATCAGGAATTGCTCCAGCATGTCGCGGTAGCGGATGCGCTCGAGCTCGCGCGCCACGCGGCCCAGGTAGCTTTCCTGCAGCCATTGCGCGTACTGGGGATATTGCAGGTTCAGCGCCTGCATGGCGTTCTCGATCAGGTCCAGCCGGCGCTGGTGCAGCGACACGATGCGCAGCGTGGCCTCTTCGCCCAGCAGCGGCGTGATCTGCTCGCGGGTGAACATGATCAGGCGCTGCGCCACGGACCGCTTGCTCATCAGGTTGGCGAAACGCTGGCCGAGCTCACGCGCCAGCCAGCCCTGGAAACCGAACAGATAGTGCACGCGCAGGGCCAGCCGGAAGCCGGTGGAATAGCGCACGTCGGCCGCGATGGCCTTCTCGAAGCCCTCCACGCCGCCGATGCGGATGGCGTCCTCCAGCCGCTCGGCCCGCGCCAGCAGCGATTCGGCCATGCGCCAGTCCACGATCTGCGCCTTCAGGATGTCGAAGAACATTTCCTCTTCGCGCTGCGCCACGATCGCCAGGCCGACGGCCACGCGCTGCTCGTCGCTCATCTGGCCCACCTGGCCGTCGTGCACGCTGGCCAGGCTGGCGTCGAACACCGCGCGGATGCGGTCGCGCACCTCGCTGCCGATGTGCTCGGTCTTGGCCAGATCGTCGGTCTTGCCCTGCAAGTCTTCCAGCGCCACGGCCAGCGCCTGGTTGCGGATGGTGCGCTCCACGGGCGACAGCTGGTTCAGCCCCAGCATGCGGATCAGCGGGCGCAGGCTGATGCCATTGACGAACAGCGTGATCAGCACGAAGGCCGTGGTGGCCACGGCGATGAACTGGCGCGCCTCTTCGGGCACGCCGGTCTGCTCGGTTACGGCCAGCGCCAGCGCCAGAGACACGGCGCCGCGCAGTCCGCCCCACAGCATCACGACCTTGTAGGGCCGGCTCACCTTGGTGCCCAGGCGCGTCAACCCCAGGAGCGGCAGCAGGCCGAACACCACGATGGCGCGCGCCGCCAGCGTGGCCACGAACAGCACCGCCACCAGCGCCAGCTCCTGCCAGTCGGCCGCGGCCATCAGCTTGGGAATCAGCATGGCCGCGAACAGGAAGATCAGCGAATTGGCCCAGAAGCCGAACTGTTCCCAGGCGCTGGACAGGTATTCGAAGGTGGTCGGCGACATGCGGGTGCGGCCGGTGGACCCCACCACCAGCCCGGCGATCACCGTGGCCACCACGCCGGATACGTTCAGGTAGTGCTCGGAGATGAAGAAAGACAGGTAGGCCAGCGTCAGCGTCAGCGTGATCTCGGCGGTGGGGAAGCCGCGCAGCCAGGCGAACAGGAAACAGGCCAGCCGCCCCATGGCGAAGCCGGCCACGCCGCCGCCGATGAAGTGCACCACGAAATCATTGAACACGCCGCTGGCGCTGAGTTCGCCATGGCCGCCCAGCACCGCCAGCAGCACGGAGTACAGGGCGATGGACGCGGCGTCGTTGAACAGGCTCTCGCCTTCGACCAGCGTGGTCAGGCGCTTGGGCGCGCCCACTTCGCGGAAGATGCCCACCACGGCCACCGGATCGGTGGTGGCGACGATGGCGCCCAGCAACAGGCAGACCACCAGCCCGTAGGACGAGATCGCATCGAGCGTGACGCCCACCACCAGCGTGCACACCACCACGGCCACGATGGCCATCATGAGAATGGGGCCGATGTCGTCCATCAGCCGGCGCACGTTCATGGACAGCGCGGTCTCGAACAGCAGCACCGGCAGGAACACCATCAGGAAGGTCTCGGACGAGATCTCGAAGCGTTCCAGGGAGTCCAGGAAATCGCCGATCCAGCTGGGCGCCCAGCCATGCAGGTGGATGATGATGCCCAGCAGACAGCCGACGATGGCCAGCAGCACCGAATAGGGCAGCTTGAGGCGACCGGCCAGCGGCGGCATGAAGCAGACCAGCGTGAGCAGGCCCGCCAGGCCGAATACGAGAAAACCGACATCCATGTAAAGCCGCGTCCAGATCGTGAGGCGTGTGCGAAGTTTGACAAGAATAGCGGTTTTTCCGAGCTGTTCCGTCAGGCAATTCACGCTTGCTCACGATTGAGCGGTCCGGAGGCAGCGCCATCGCGCGCGCGGGCGCCGGTTTTTGGATAATGTAGAGCCGTGCCAACTACGCAGGAGCGGCCCTTGGTCCGCACTCAGTCCCAAGCGCCGCGCGACGGCGCGCCCGCCTTGCTTGTCCAGCTCACCGACTGCCATCTGTTCGGCGAGGCCGAGACCTCCATGCTCGGCGTGAACACCGACGCCAGCCTGCGCGCGGTGCTCGGCCAGATCGAGGCCGACCACAAGCATCCCGACCTGGTTCTGGCCACGGGCGACCTGTCGCAGGACGGCGAAGTGGCGGCCTACCAGCGCCTGGCCGGCATGCTGCAGGCCAGCCCGGCGCTGGCCGGCGCCCGCATCCGCTGCCTGCCCGGCAACCACGACGCGCCTGACACGCTGCGCCGCGCGCTGCCCGCCTGGAGCGAGCCGGTGACCGATGTGGGCGCGTGGCGCGTCATCTGCCTGGACACCACCGTGCCCGGCTCCAACGGCGGACACCTGCCCGACAGCCAGCTTGACCTGCTGGAAAGCGCGCTGGCCGAGGCGCCGGAACGACCCGCGCTGGTCGCCACGCATCACAACGCCATGCCGATCACGCACTGGCACGACACCATGATGATCGACAACCCGCAACGCCTGTTCCAGCTGCTGGCGCGCTGGCCGCAGGCGCGCGTGCTGCTGTGGGGCCATGTGCATCACGAGTTCGACCGCCGCCGGCACAATCTGCGCATTCTGGCCACGCCATCGACCTGCTTCCAGTTCAGCGTGCGCGACGGCCGGCACGTGGTCGACGGCAAGGCGCCGGGCTACCGATGGATCAAGCTGTACAAGGATGGCTCGCTGGCGACCGGCGTGCGGCGGGTGCAGGAACCGCAAACGGTGAATGCCGCCGAGGTTGCGCGGGTCGCCTGAAGGACGCCGACCGCCGGCCATGACGCACCAGCCTGGTGCGATCCGTGCGCGGCTGCGAATCGCGCGCGCAAAAAAAATCGGGGCACCGGTATATACAGGTGCCCCGCAAGCATCCGTCTCATAGGGGAGGGGAAAGAGGAGAAGCCGAGACGGATGACAAGACTGCTAACCGGAGTTCGCGGTCTACATGAAGTTAGGCGCGGCCCACCCGATTAAGTTTCGGCAATCTGGTGAAATTCCTTAGCGAAGTTGTATCAATTTATTGATGCAACGATGACCATAGATCCTGAACGCAGGCCCGCGACGAATCGCTATCGGCCTGCAGCAAAAGCAAAGGGCCGCTTGCGCGGCCCCGGGCTTGTCTGGCATTGCGGCTTCAGGCAGCCAGCGTGCCGCGCATCTTCTTCAGCGCGGCGGCCTCGATCTGGCGGATGCGCTCGGCCGACACGCCGAACTCCTGCGCCAGCTCATGCAGCGTGGCGCCGCCGTCGTCCTGCAGCCAGCGCGCCTCGACGATGCGGCGCGAGCGCGGATCCAGCGCCTCGAGCGCGCCATTCAGACCGGCGCTCTGCATGTGATCGCGCGCGGCGCGTTCCAGCACGCGGGTCGGCTCCTGGCGGCCTTCATCGGACAGATAGGCGATGGGCGCGTAGCTGTCGTCGTCATCGTCCTGGTTCTCGAGCGACATGTCGCGGCCGGACATGCGCACTTCCATTTCGCTGACGTCTTCGCGGCGGACGTTCAGTTCCTGCGCGATGTGGTCGACCTGTTCCGGGTCCAGCGTCTGGCCGTCCGGGCGCATGCTGCGCAGGTTGAAGAACAGCTTGCGCTGCGCCTTGGTGGTGGCGACCTTGACCAGGCGCCAGTTGCGGATGATGTATTCGTGGATCTCGGCCTTGATCCAGTGCACGGCGAAGGACACCAGGCGCACGCCGCGCTCGGGGTCGAAGCGCTTGACGGCCTTCATCAGGCCGACGTTGCCTTCCTGGATCAGGTCGGCATGCGGCAGGCCGTAGCCGAGGTACTGACGCGCCACGGATACCACCAGACGCAGGTGCGACAGCACCAGCTCACGGGCGGCGGACAGGTCTTCCTGGTCGCGCAGGCGGCGGCCCAGCTCGGTTTCGCGCTCGGCCGACAGCACCGGCAGGCGGTTCACGGCCGAAATGTACGCGTCGATCGTGCCCAGCGCGCCCGGATTGGCGATGGCCAACGCCAGGGCGTTGCCGGAAGCGGCCAACGAGGTACTGGGTTGCTTCATAGCGGAGGTCTCCGGAAAGCTCAGGGAAAGCGACATGGATTCGATCTTAGCACTCTGGTTATGGGAGTGCTAATTCGACTATTGCGGCGCGTCAAAGTTTCGCTCCCGATGACGTGGCCCCATTTATTTTCACTGGCGCACGTCGCGGAAGGCCCCGCCCGGCGGCCGCAGCCGGGACAGGCCCGGACTCACCAGCCCAGGCGCTTGAGCCCTTCCTCCGTGGCCTGTCCGTCCGGGCGGGCGAACAGCGCGCCCCGGGGATCCAGGAAGACCTGGTAGCGGGCCCCGTCGAACAGGGGCATGTAGGCGCCGCTGCCGAACTGCACGTCGACGAACGGAAACCAGTTCGGGAAGCTCTTCTTCAGCGAGCCGAGGTCGGGCGCCGGCCAGTCGTCCAACGAATGGACCGAGCGCGTGGCGGCGGCTTCGCGCGCGGCATCGCCATAGCGGCCGGACAGCCGTTCCAACCGATACAACGGCGGCACGCCCGCCATCAGGGCGGGCAGCTTCCAGCGCACCACGCGGGCGTCGATCTGCCACTGGTCGCCATACAGTACATATTGCTTCTCGCCGATGCCCGGCGCGCTGGCGCGCACCTGGAACTGGCCGTCGCCCTGCTGGCGGACTTCGAGGCGCGCGACCGGCGCGTCCGTGGTCAGGCGGAAAAACTGCACCAGCGACAGCGCCAACAGGCCCGACACGCAGCCCAGCGCCACCAGCATCAGCCCGAACAGGCGCCGCACCGGCCGGAACTGGAAGAGGCGGCGGCCGCGCTCATCTTTCGGGCCGCCCCGGCCCAGCAGCATGAACAGGCCCGGCAACAGGACCACGACGGCGCCCAGCAGGATCCAGGCGAAGGGAGCGAAACCGTTGATCAAATCAGGCGTTCCTCATCAGGGCAAGAACGCCGCGGGCCGGGCGCGGCGCCGGCCTGCGGCGGCAGGCCGACCAGTATAGAAGCGGGGTTTCAGGCCGCCGGTTTTCCAAGCTGCTCGACGTGAAACCGGATGTGATCCTCGATGAAGGTCGAGATGAAGTAATAGCCGTGGTCATAGCCCTCGTGACGGCGCAGCGTCAGCGGCTGGCCGGCCTGGGCGCAAGCGGCCTCGAACACCTCGGGATACAACTGTTCAGCCAGGAACTGGTCGGCCTGGCCCTGGTCGACCAGGATGCCGCCAGGGAAGGGCTGGCGCAGCCGCGCCATCAGCGCCGACGCGTCATAGGCGGCCCAAGCCTGGACGTCGTCGCCCAGGTAGGCGCCGAACGCCTTCTTGCCCCAGGGGCAGCGGCTGGGGGCAGCGATCGGCGCGAAAGCCGAGACCGACCGGTACTTGCCCGGGTTGCGCAGGGCCAGCACCAGCGCGCCATGGCCGCCCATGGAATGACCGAAGATGCCGGCGCGCGCGGCGTCGCCAGGCAGCTCGCCACCCGTGGCGATGGCGTGCAGCTCGCGGGTGACGTAGCTGTCCATGCGGTAGTGGCGGCTCCAGGCGGGCGCGGTGGCGTCCAGATAGAAGCCCGCGCCGGTGCCCAGGTCCCAGCTTTCGTCCTCGCCCGGCACGTTGGCGCCGCGCGGACTGGTGTCCGGCGCCACCAGCATCACGCCCAGTTCGGCGGCGACGCGCTGCGCGCCGGCCTTGATCATGAAGGTTTCCTCGGTGCAGGTCAGCCCGGCCAGGTAGAACAGCACCGGCACCGGGCCTTGTTCGGCCTGCGGCGGCACGAAGACGGAAAAACGCATCGGCAGGCCGATTTCCGCCGAGTCGTGGCGGTAATAGCGCTGCGAGCCGCCGAAGCAGCGATGCTGGGAAATGAGTTCCAAGGCCGCGGCCATGCGGGAGTCCTCCGGATTCGGGTTGAAAGATGCGCCCTGACTTGCGGGCCGGGGAAGGGTGGCGGACGGGCCGGATCGCTGCGTGGACGTCCTTTGGGATGAGGGTATATCCACGGTACGACGTTCCGTCGCCAAATGTTAACCTGCGCCTCACGGACGACCGGCATCTGGTTTGTCCCCATGCAGCGCCCGTCTACGCGGGCTTGCCGCCCGGAACGGGCGACGCGGCTGGGTACGAGCCATTGAAAAAAAATCCGGCTTCCGTGCCCAGTTTGTGATCAGGGGGCTTGACCGGCGGCCACCGTGGCACTATTTATATACGTGAGAGAAGACATCCCGTTCTTCCGGATGCGCAAGCGCTGACACTATGGCACGTCTGCCCCGCCTGTACGCCCCCGGGCTGCCCCAATTGGTGCAAGCCAATTTCATTCAGCCCCTGGCGGCGCCGTCGCAACCCGCGCCGGCCGATATCCTCAATCAACTGGCCACCTGGCTGGGCGAGTCCGCCCAACGCCACCGGGTGTCGGTGCACGCCTGGCTGCTCGCCAACGACCGCATCCTGCTGCTGGCCACGCCCGCCGACGAGGAAGGCCTGCCGCGCCTGATGCAGACGCTGGGCCGCAACCTCGCGGCGCGCCTGCGCGGCGGCCGCGTCTTCGCGGGCCGCTACCGCTCCGCGCTGCTCGAGCCCGGCGCCTGGGTCCTGCCCTCGCAAGTCTGGCTGGAAACCTATCCGGTGCGCAGCGGCGCGTCGCAGGATCCCGATTCCTGGCCCTGGTCCTCGGCCAGCAGCCATACCGGCAACACCAGCGCGCCGCCCGCGCAATGGCAGTCGGACCACGCCGATTACTGGGCCTGCGGCAATACGCCGTTCGACCGCCAGGCCAACTACCGCAAGCGCCTGCAGGACGGCCTGTCGCGCGAGGAATCCCAGCGCATCGATCAGGCGGTATCCGGCCAGTGGGCGCTGGGCGGCCCCAGCTTCATCGCCAGCCTGGCCCACACCGCCAGCCGCCGGGTCGCGCCCGGACAGCGCGGACGTCCGCGCAAGAAACCGGCCACGCCCGCGACAGCCGGGGACGCTTCCGAAGCGACGCCCACGCCTGTGACGCCGGTTTCCGGATCCTCACACTAATCCATCCCCATTATTGACGCGCCGCCGGCCATGCCGCGCGGCGCGTTTGCTTTTCGGCGCCCACTCCACATCCGGCCCCTCGGATCGCGGGCCGGCGGCAGGCCGCCGTGGCCGCCCCTCAGCGAAGAAGCCTGCTCGATCTGATGGATTATTGCCACGGATTCCACGGGAATCAGTGCCGAGAACGCCCTTTTTAATAGGGACATATAGATGATATTTGCACACTTGCAGTGCAAAGCCGATATCCGCCTTTTTCACCCCTCCCCGGAAAGCCTTTATTCATGCGGGTCTAAATATGTCCCTATATATTTAATTCGATGAAACAATTAAATTAATTTAGGGACGCACCCTCAATATTTTTATTGCACCCTACCACCGCCAGGGGTATTGTCCTTCTCCTGCACTGCAACATTACGACGCAGGCCCACTGCGGAGCGCGCCATGCCCAAAGA
>NZ_JAGTJY010000117.1:0-17793 GCF_018195695.1 Achromobacter sp. Marseille-Q0513
GTTCAGGTGATCGATCAGGCGGCCGGGGGTGGCGACCAGCACGTCCACGCGGCGCACGCTATCCCGTTCGACGGCGGCGTTGCGCGGCAGGAAGCGCTCGCGCCGCAGGCAGTGGTCCGGCGCGTTGAGCAGGCGCACCAGGAAGGCGCGCTCGGTCGCGGTGAGCGGCAGCCGCTCGCCCGCCGGCCCCGCCAGCACGCGCGCGTGCATGTCCACGCGCCAGGCCGGCGCGGGACGCCCCGCGCCCTGCAACCGCCGGCACAGCGTGCGCAGCAGCGCATCCCATTCGGCCATGCTCATGTCCGGCGCCGGGCAGGCGTCCGCGCCCGCGTCCATGGCCGCGATGCGGGCTTGCGCGCAGGCATCGGCATCCTGCCAGGCCAGCGCAGCGCCCAGCGCGGCCCGGCGCGCGGCAGCGATGGGCGGCGAAGGATCGTCGTAGCGATCGCGTAGCACGATCGCGTCCGGCACCTGTCCGGCCAGACGTTCGAGCAACGCGTTCACCGACGCGAAGAAGTGGACGCGCCAATGCAATTCACGCAGATCCTTGGCGAAATAATTACCCGCAATTTCATCGGATTGCACGACAAAGACGGTGCCTCTGTGCCACATGATCGCCCCCTAACAGGCATATTACCTAAGTGATACTTATAGCCACCAAGGTAAATTCGTGGCAAGCTTCAATCGCGCTGTGAAGACATTTTCAGACCGACTGAAGCACGCACGTCTCCTTCGCGGCCACACGCAAGAGGAGCTGGCTCGGCTTGCCCGAATCTCGCAAAGTGCAATCGGCAGCTACGAAAGCAGCCTGCGCCAATCCAGCCGTTCGGCGCGCAAGCTGGCCCAGGTGTTGAAAGTCGAACTCGAGTGGCTGGAAACCGGCAAGGGCTCGATGGAGTTGCCGCTGGACGGCTACGACCTCAGCAACACGCTGCCGCCGGCGAACGTGGCGGAGCCGTCGCAGCGCGCGGGCCGCAAGCCGCGTCCACAGGCGCCGTGGCCATTTCCGAACATCTCTCCGTCGCACTTCGATGCGTTGACGCAGGACGAACGGAACATGCTGGAAGCGTTGGTGCAGACCTACATAGAAACCGCGCAGGCGCGCCGCAGCCTGAAGCCGCGCCGCAAGCAAAACTAGCAGCGTCGCCCTTCCCGCTGGCGCAAAAGCACAAAGCCCCCTTTGCAGGGGGCTTTGTGCTTAACAGCGGACGCTGTTGCATCCAGGTGCGGCCGGCTAGGTGCGGCCGGCCAGGCGTGCCCGAATCAGGGCTTGGCCGCCGGCGCCGTGACAGGCGCGGTGGCCGGCGAGCCACCGGCGGCCGGCGCGGACGAATCGCCACGAATGCGGGAAGCGATGTCGGCGGCGGCCTTGGCCGAGGGCACGCCGAACGCCAGCACGCCGCGGTTCAGCGGCTCGCCGATACGGGGCGCGGCGATCAGCTCGCGGTCCAGCACCAGGACCAGCATGTTGCCGACGTTCTTGCTGCTGATGTCGTTGAGCTTGCGCGCGCCCGATTCCGAGAAGCGCAGGCCGACGAAGTTGTTGCCTTCGCGGTCCACCAGCTGGGCGGCCTCGGTCAGGTCGGCGCGCGTCAGCACGGGCTGCTGTTCCATGTAGAGCTTGCCATCGGGCAGCGTGACTTCCGTCAGGCCCGGGCCGGCCTGGGTCCGGGCCACGTAGAACTCCACCACGGAAGCGGTGGCCGAGGGCGACTGCTGTTGCTGTTGTTGCTGCTGGCCCGCCTGGGGCGTCGCGGCGGCATCGCCGGAATTCTTGGTCGGCGCGGTCTTGCAACCCGCAAGCGCCAGGGTCAGGACCATCAAGGCGGGCGCCATGTTGCGCAGGGTCAGTTGCATGCTCGTTTCCTTCTTTGAGTAGTCTTCAGACCGGACGGCGGACGTTGCCCGCCGCAATTGACGAAAAAAGTGTACAGAACCTGATTGCCCCTGTCTCGGCAGTCTGATTCCAAATGTAAACCAGTAATACCACGCGTCGACTGCCCGCATCTTGCGCCGCAGCATCGACCGCTTTGGCGGCTGGCCCCCGGCAGGCTCTATACTTCGCTTTCGCGCAGGGGTACTCGTCCCGCCCGCAGGGCGCCGACGTGTTGAGAGAGTCCCTTCGTACCAGTACGGATAATGCCGATGCTGGGAGCCGTATTCCCGCCACGCCATCGCGCGCGGCGGGGATTCATTCCCGATCGGCTCCAAACCATTCGCTTGGAGCTTTCCATGAACGCCAATCCCAAATTCCTGGCCGCCACCGCAGAAGTGGACTCGGCCGCCGTCGCGCCGCTGCCCAAATCGCGCAAGGTGTACGAGACCGGCTCGCGGCCCGACATCCGCGTGCCGTTCCGCGAGATCGAGCAGGCCGACACGCCCACCATGTTCGGCGGCGAGAAGAACCCGCCGCTGACGGTCTACGACTGCAGCGGCCCCTACACCGACCCGGACGCCAAGATCGACATCCGCCGCGGCCTGCCCGAGCTGCGCCGCGCCTGGATCGAAGAGCGCGGCGACACCGAGCTGTTGGCCGGCCCGACCAGCGACTACGGCAAGGAGCGCCTGACCGATCCCAAGCTGACGGCCATGCGCTTCGACCTGCGCCGTCCGCCGCGCCGCGCCAAGTCGGGCGCCAACGTCACCCAGATGCACTACGCGCGCCGCGGCATCATCACGCCGGAAATGGAATTCGTGGCCATCCGCGAAAACCTGCGCCGCGAGCAGTACCTGGAAACGCTGCGCGCCAGCGGTCCGGACGGCGAGAAGATGGTCAAGCGCCTGCTGCGCCAGCATCCGGGCCAGTCCTTCGGCGCCGCCATCCCGTCGGCCATCACGCCCGAGTTCGTGCGCGACGAGATCGCGCGCGGCCGCGCCATCATCCCGGCCAACATCAACCACCCGGAAATCGAGCCGATGGCCATCGGCCGCAACTTCCTGGTGAAGATCAACGCCAACATCGGCAACTCGGCCGTCAGCTCCGGCATCGGCGAGGAAGTCGAGAAGATGACCTGGGCCATCCGCTGGGGTGGCGACACGGTCATGGACCTGTCCACCGGCAAGCACATCCATGAAACACGCGAGTGGATCATCCGCAACTCGCCCGTGCCGATCGGCACCGTGCCGATCTACCAGGCGCTGGAAAAGGTCGACGGCAAGGCCGAGGAACTGACCTGGGAGATCTTCCGCGACACGCTGATCGAGCAGGCCGAGCAAGGCGTGGACTACTTCACCATCCACGCCGGCGTGCGCCTGCCGTTCATTCCGATGACGGCGGACCGGATGACGGGCATCGTCTCGCGCGGCGGCTCGATCATGGCCAAGTGGTGCCTGGCGCATCACAAGGAAAGCTTCCTGTACGAGCGCTTCGACGAGATCTGCGAAATCATGAAGGCCTACGACGTCAGCTTCTCGCTGGGCGACGGCCTGCGTCCGGGCTCGGGCTACGACGCCAACGACGAGGCGCAATTCGCCGAGCTGAAGACGCTGGGCGAGCTGACCCAGGTGGCCTGGAAGCACGACGTGCAGGTCATGATCGAAGGCCCCGGCCACGTGCCGATGCAGATGATCAAGGAAAACATGGAGCTGCAGCTGGAACACTGCCACGAGGCGCCGTTCTACACGCTGGGTCCGCTGACCACCGACATCGCCCCGGGCTACGACCACATCACGTCCGGCATCGGCGCCGCGCTGATCGGCTGGTACGGCACCGCCATGCTCTGTTATGTGACGCCCAAGGAGCACCTGGGCCTGCCGAACAAGAAGGACGTGAAGGACGGCATCATCACGTACAAGATCGCGGCGCACGCGGCCGACCTGGCCAAGGGCCATCCCGGCGCGGCCATCCGCGACAATGCGCTGTCCAAGGCGCGCTTCGAGTTCCGCTGGGACGACCAGTTCAACCTGGGCCTGGATCCGGACACGGCCAAGGAGTTCCACGACGAGACCTTGCCCAAGGACTCGATGAAGGTGGCGCACTTCTGCTCCATGTGCGGCCCGCACTTCTGCTCGATGAAGATCACGCAGGACGTGCGTGACTACGCCGCGTCGCAGGGCGTGAGCGAGAAGGACGCGCTGCAGAAGGGCATGCAGGAAAAATCCATCGAGTTCGTGAAGAAGGGCGCCGAGGTCTATCACCGGCAATAAGCGCCGGGCGGACCGCCACGCCTGAAAGAACAAACCGCGCCGCCCCTTGCAGGGCGGCGCGGTTTTTTTGTCGCCGAACGGCGCCGGGCGCCCTCATCCGGCGACGGCCGGCTCGGGCGAACGAGCGCGCTGAGGCGCCAGGGATGCTGCCTGGAGGCGCGCGCGGGCGGCCGCCTACAGCAGCTTGCCCGGGTTCATGATGCCCGCTGGATCCACCAGGCGCTTGATCTCACGCATCAGCCGCAGTTCCAGCGGATCCTTGCTGTGCAGGAAGTGATCGCGCTTGAGCTGGCCGATGCCGTGCTCGGCGCTGATGCTGCCACCGTAGCGGTTGACCTCGTCCAGCACCGCGTCGGTGATGGCCGCGCCCTGCGTGGCTGCCCAGTCGCGCGGCGCGCCGGCCGGGCGCGACAGGTTGTAGTGCAGGTTGCCGTCGCCGAAGTGGCCGAAGATGAAAGGGCGGATGCCAGAGAACTGCGCCTGCAGCCGGGCCTGGGCCGAGGCCATGAAGTCCGGGATGCGCTCGATGGGCAGGGACACGTCGTGCTTCAGGTGCGGGCCGTCGGCGCGCTGCGCCTCGGAGATTTCCTCGCGCAGCTTCCACAGCCCCTGCAACTGGGCCAGCGAGGCCGACACCACCGCGTCCAGGCACAGCTCGTCTTCCAGCGCCTGGCCGATCACGTTCTCCAGCAAGGCGTTCAGCGCGGCCTCGTCGGCCGAATCGGCCAGCTCCACCAGCACATAGGCGGGATAGCGCTGGCCGAAGGGCTCCTGCACGCCTTCGGCGTGCGTCAGCACCAGGTCCAGGCAATCGCCCGAAAAATACTCGAAGGCCTGCAAGCGCGCGCCGCACTTGGCGTACAACAGCTCGAACAGGCGCAGCGCCTGGGCCGGCGACTCCACCGCCGCCAGCACCACCGAGCGCACGTCGGCGCGCGGGAACAGGCGCAGCGCCACGGCGGTGATCACGCCCAGCGTGCCCTCGGAGCCAATCAGGAGCTGCTTGAGGTCGTAGCCGGTATTGTCCTTGCGCAGCGTGCGCAGGCCGTGGAACACCTCGCCCGTGGGCAGCACGGCTTCCAGGCCCAGCACCAGCTCGCGCGCCATGCCGTAGCGCACCACGTTCACGCCGCCGGCGTTGGTGGCGACGTTGCCGCCGATCTGGCTGGAGTCCTCGGCCGCCAGGCTCAGCGGCAGCAGCCGGCCGGCGTCCTGCGCCGCGCGGCGCAGGTTGCCCAGGATGCAGCCGGCCTCGGCCACCAGCGTGTTGGCGATGGTGTCGATGCCGCGCACGGCATTCATGCGATCCAGGCTCAGCACCACGTTGGCCGCGCCCTGGTCGGGCGTGGCGCCGCCGCACAGGCCGGTATTGCCGCCACGCGGCACCACCGGCACGCCGGCCTGCTGGCACAGCGCCAGGCAAGTGGCGACCTCTTCGGTGCGGCGCGGGCGCACCACCGCCTGGGCGCGGCCGTTGTACAGGCCGCGCCAGTCGGACAGCCAGGGCGCGATGTCCTGTTCAGCGGTGGCGACGGTGTCGGGGCCCAGGGCCTGGACCAGGCGTTGGGCGAAATCGGTTGAGCTCATGAGGAGTGCCTGGAAACGGTGGAACTAGCGGTGGAGAGTAGGACTGGTCGGAAACGAATCGGGTCGATGACGGGACAGCGGCGCGCTACGGTGCGTCCTTCGCCAGCGCCAGCTGCAATCGCGCGGCGGCTTGCCGAAGGTGCCCCACGGCCGCCTGGCGGGCGGCGACGGCGTCCTGCGCGCGGATGGCTTCGAACACCGCCACATGCTCCTGGTGCACGGCAACGCTCAGCCCGGCCTGTTGGCGGCTGTTGGCGCGCGCAGCGCCCACTGCCTGGCGCAGTTGCAGGTTCAGGTAGCGCAGCAGGTCCGCGTAATGGCTGTTGTGCGTGGCGGCGGCCACGGCCAGGTGGAACGAGATGTCGTTTTCGACGCCCTGCTCCGGATCTTCGAGATGCCGCTCCAGCCGCGCCAGCGAGTCGGCCATGGCGGCCAGGTCGGCGTCGTCGCGGCGCAGCGCGGCCAGCGCCGCAGCGCCGCCTTCGAGTTCCATGCGCAGCTCGTACACGCTGGCCAGTTGTTCGCGGCTGGCGGCGATGCTGTCCGACAACAGGAAGCCCTGCGCGCCGGTGCGCGAGGTGACGGTGCAGCCGGAGCCCTGGCGGCTCTGGATCAGGCCCTGCGCGCGCAGGCGCTCGGTGACTTCGCGGATCACCGCGGCGCTGACACCGTACTGTTCGGCCAGCACGCGGCCGGACGGCAGTTTGGCGCCGACGGGATGCACGCCCTGGGCAATGTCGGCGGCGATCTGGCGGGCGACCTGTTCGGTCAGGGTCAGGGAAGGCGTCAGCATGCCGCGATTATAGGCATACTTTTCAGGTTATCTGATAACTTTTCCAGACAGCGTCCGATTTTCCCAGCAGACGAGCGGCGTCCACGACGGCGAAGTCCGGGTGGCGGAGAACGCGCCTCTCACCGGCCCCTGCCCTATCCTGGCCTACCCTGGCTCTATACCGGCCCGATACCGCGGCCCGCCTCAGGCCGCCACGACGTCGCCCTCCTGTTGCGCGGCGTCGTCCTCGAACGCCCCGGCGACGGCGCAGCAGCGGCCGCCCTGCGCCTTGGCCCGGTACAGGGCGGCGTCGGCCGCGTCCAGCGCGGCCTGGGCGTCGCGGTTGTTGCGCGAGATGATGCTGATGCCGATGGACAGTCCCACGCTCACGCGCGTGCCGTCGGCCAGCGCGATCGGATGCGAGACGTCCTGCAGCAGGTGTTCGCCCAGCCGCAGCGCGGCCGGCGCATCGATGCCGGTGACCAGCACGATGAACTCGTCGCCGCCCATGCGCGCGGCCACGTCGTCCACGCGCAGCATGCCACGCATGCGGTCGGCGATGGTCTTGAGCACCTGATCGCCGGCGGCATGCCCATGGGTGTCGTTGATGATCTTGAAATCGTCCATGTCCATGTACAGCAGCGCGGCGGGCGTGTCGTGCTCGCGCGTGCCGGAGCAGATGCGCTCCAGCGCCGACTGCAGCCCGGCCCGGTTGGCCAGGCCGGTGAGCACGTCCTCGCTGGCGCGGCGATCGTTCTCACGCTCGGACAGCATGGTGGACACCAGGATGCGGTTCAGCCGGTGCGAGGCGATGCTCATGCTGACCAGGTAGAACGGAATCTGGATGAAGACGATGGCGGTGACCGCCTCGCCGGTGAACAGCGCCCCCAGGCACATCGGCCCCAGGCTCAGGAAGATCATCGCCGCGACCAGCCGGGGCGCGCCGTAGTTGCGGAAGCAGATGCCGCCGGCCATGGCGCCGCAGGACACGCCGGCCAGCGTGGCCGAGAGCCAGTCGCCATTCAGGAAGGTGACGAAGACGCCATAGCCCACGCTGAAAGCCCACAGCAGCGCCAGCAGGATGTAGACGTCGGTATGCGTGTTGCCGCCGTGCCGCGCGGCGCGCAGCGCCGAGCGCAGCACCATGACCCGCACGGCGGCCAGCGCCAGCTCCAGGATGAGCCAGGACAGGTACAGCGGCTCGGGCCGACGCCAGGCGACGATGCCGGAGATGAGCACGGTGTTGATGACGCCGCCGGCGAAGATGGGCAGCGTTCCGAACAGGCTGGCCAGCAGGGCCGCGCGGATGTCGGCGGGCGTGCCATGGCCGGCGTGCGTCAGCCAGCGCGTCAAGCGCCACGCAGGCAAGCTGAACTTCAGTCCCGTATCCACCACTCTCGCGCCCCCGGCCCGGATCCACGGGCAGGCTGCGGTTATAGCAGGGATTTTTCAGTCCATACATTGGCCGCAAGGCCAATAGGACGCCGGTGAAACCGACTGAAGCCGATGCGGCGCGAGGGAATTTTCAGGCGGGCCGATGTCCGCAGACCGGACATTCCGGGTCGCGCTGCACGTTGACGCTGCGCCACTGCATGGTGCGCACGTCCAGCCATTGCAGCCGGCCCGACAGGCTTTCGCCGACGCCGGACAGCAGCTTCAGGGCCTCGGCGGCCTGCATGCTGCCGATGATGCCGACCACGGGCGCGAACACGCCCATGGTGGCGCAATTGGCCTGCTCGACGTCATCGGCCTCGGGGAACAGGCAGTGGTAACAGGGCGCCTTGTCGTCGCGCAGGTCATAGACGCTGACCTGACCGTCGAAACGGATGGCGGCGCCCGAGACCAGCGGCTTGCGGTGCTCGACGCAGGCGCGGTTGATGGCGTGGCGGGTGGTGAAGTTGTCGGTGCAGTCCAGCACCAGGTCGGCGGCGGCCACCGCGTCGGACAGGGCCTGGCCCTGCAGGCGCTCGACGCGCGCATGGACGCGGGCCTGCGGGTTGAACGCCGCCAGCATGTCGCGGCCGGACTCGGCCTTGGGCCGGCCCACGCTGGCCGTGGTGTGCAGGATCTGGCGTTGCAGGTTGCTCAGTTCGACGACGTCGTCGTCGGCCAGCGTGATGTCGCCCACGCCGGCGGTGGCCAGGTACAGCGCGGCGGGCGAGCCCAGCCCGCCCGCGCCGACGATCAGCACCCGCGCCGCCAGCAGTCTTTCCTGCCCCTCGATGCCGAGTTCGTCGAGCAGGATGTGGCGGGCGTAGCGCAGCAGTTGCTCGTCGTTCATTTTTCCTTGCTGGGCTCGACTCCGGTCGGCGTGATCTTCATGCGCTGCGCCGGGCCGCCGACCTTGGCGTCGGCCTTGGCCTGGGCGCGGGCCGAGCCCTTCTGCACCGGCTTGCCGGCCAGCAGGTTCAGCGCCTGCTGCAGCTGGAAGTCGTCCTTGCCGCCGAATTCGAAGATCTTGGCCGGCAGCTCGACGTTTTCCTGGTCGGCGCTGGACTTCACCTCATTGGTGGTCTGCTGGTTCGACAGGTGGCGTTGCAGGTCGGCTTCGCGCGGCAGGCGGAACAGGTCGCCGTCGGCGGTGTCGGCCACCACGTAGTCGGGTTCGATGCCGGTGGCCTGGATGGAACGGCCGCTGGGCGTGAAGTAGCGCGAAGTGGTGAGCTTGACCGCGGTGCTCTCGGACAGCGGCAGGATCACCTGCACCGAGCCCTTGCCGAAGGTGCGGTTGCCCAGCACCTTGGCGCGCTTGTGGTCCTGCAGCGCGCCGGCCACGATCTCGGATGCCGAGGCCGAGCCGACGTTGACCAGCACCACCATCGGCACGGTCTTGGTCCAGGCCGGCAGGCCCGACAGGTAGTTGCTTTCGCCACGCGCGTATTCCGACGGCGAGGCCAGGTACTTGTGGCGGGCGTCGGGCGTGCGGCCGTCGGTCGAGACCACCAGGGTCTCGGGCGGCAGGAAGGCGCCGGACACGCCGATGGCGCTGGTCAGGAGGCCGCCCGGGTCGTTGCGCAGGTCCAGCACCAGGCCCTTGGGGGCATCCTTGGCGCCCAGGTCCTTGAGCTGCTTGGCCAGGTCGACGCCGGTCTTTTCCTGGAACTGGGCGATGCGGACGTAGCCGATGCCGTTGTCCAGCATCTTGCTGCGCACGCTGCGCACCTTGATGATGTCGCGCACGATCTTCAGCACGATGGGCTGGGGACGGTCGGCGCGCATGATGGTCAGCGTGATCGGCGACTTGGGCGCGCCGCGCATCAGCTTGACCGCTTCGTTCAGCGACATGCCCTTGGTGGGCGTGTCGTCGATCTTGATGATGAGGTCGCCGGCCATCACGCCGGCGCGGGCGGCGGGCGTGTCCTCGATGGGGGAAATGACCTTGACGAAACCGTCCTCGGCGCCGACCTCGATGCCCAGGCCGCCGAACTCGCCCTGCGTGGCGGTCTGCATTTCGCGGAAGGCCTCGGCGTCCAGGTAGGCCGAGTGCGGATCCAGGTTGGACACCATGCCGGAGATCGCGTTGCTGATGAGCGTCTTGTCATCAACCGCTTCGACATAGTTGTTCTTGATCGCGGCGAAGACGTTGCTCAGCTGCCTGAGCTCGTCCAGGGGCAGCGGGCTGCCGCGCTGGGCCACGGCGGATACGCCGACGCTCAGCAATACGCCTGCCACCGCACCGGTGGCGATCAGTCCGAAACCGCGAAATTTGCGAGTGCCCATGCACACTTCCCGAATTTTGTTTTCGCCGGAGGGAGCCGCAAGCGTGCCGGCTGTCCTACGGATGTACCAACGAGTGGCTGCCAATAATGTACTGAACTGGTACTGATCTACTGCGCCAGCCACTGGGCCGGGTCGACAGGAGCGCCACGATGGCGAATTTCAAAGTATAGGCCGGATTCCACTTGGCCGCCGGTCGCCCCGACCAGGGCGATGGTGTCGCCGCCGCCAACCGGATCGCCCACCCGCTTGAGCAGGCTCTGGTTGTAAGCATAGACCGTCAGATATTGCTGCCCATGATCCACAATGATGAGGTTGCCGAAACCGCGCAGCCATTCGGCGTAGACCACCGTGCCGGGCGCGACGGCCTTGACCGGCGTGCCCTCCGGCGCGCGCAGCACCACGCCGCGCCAGACGCCGCCGTCGGGACGGTCGACGCCGAACCGGCCCTGGACCTGCCCGCGCACCGGCATGGGCAGGCCGTGCTTCAGGCCGTTGCCGCCGCCGACCACGGGGCGCGTCGTCTGCTGCGACACGGATGCGGTCCGGGTTGGAGTGCTGTCGGCCTCGACCGGTTCCGGCTTGGGTTCCGGTTTTTTCGCCGGTTCCGTCGGCTTGGCCGACGGCGTGTCGGCCGGGCCGGTCAGGCGGGTATGCGACTGGCGATCGGCCGGACGCAGGCCGGCGGCGTCCGGGTCGGCCACGGCGACCGGTCCGCGCTGCTGGCGGGCGGCGGCCTCGACCTGCTCGCGCGCCCGGGCCGCGTCCTGCGCATCCTGCGCATCGCGGTTGCGGCGCGCGTCGGCGGCAGCGCGGCGCTCGGCCTCGGCGCGGCGCGCTTCGTCGGCTTTCTTGCGGGCGTCCTCGGCGCGGCGCTCGGCCTCGGCCTTCTTGCGCGCTTCCTCGGCCCGACGCGCCTCTTCGGCGCGGCGCGCTTCCTCGGCCTTCCTGCGCGCCTCTTCCGCGCGGCGGGCATCCTCGGCCTGCTTGACGATGGCCGCGTCCAGGTCGGTGATCAGGCGCGACAGGCGCTGGTCGTCCCGGCCCAGCTTGTTGGCCTCGGCGCGCTGGGCGGCGATCTGCCCTTCCAGCTGGGCCAGCAGCGTGGAGCGTTCTTTCTGCTGGCCGACCAGGGCGGTCTTCTGCTCGGTGGTCTCGGCCACCACTTTTTCGATCTCGGCGCGGCGGGCATCCGCCTTGCCCTGCAACGCGGCCAGGCGATCGATGTCGGCGCGCAGCGCCTGCACCGCCTGGGCGCGGGCCTGGGACACGTAGTCCAGGTAGCCCAGGTTGCGGCCCAACAGTTGTGGATCGTCGCCGGACAGCAGCGCCGTCCAGGGCGACAGGCCGCTGGTGTACTGGGTGCGCAGCTGGTCGGCCAGCTCGACGCGGCGCTTGGCCAGCGTCGCCTGCTGGGCGCCGATCTGCTTTTCCAGGCTGCCCAGGTCGGCCTGGGCCTGGCGGTTGGCCTCGGCCAGCTCGCGCAGCCGCAGGTTGATGCGGGAAATGGAAGATTCGGACTGTTTCAGCGCGTCGGCCGCTTCCTTGCGGGCGGCCTCGCGCGTGTCGATGTCCTTTTGCAGGTTCTCGATGCGGTCGCGCAACTGGGCCTGCTGGCGCTCGGCCTCGGACTGGCGCCCGGCCAGGTCATTGGGCGCGGCGCGGGCCGAAAGCGCTCCACCGGCCAGAACGACCGCCAACAACAACCCCGACGCGCGACGCATGACTGAACCTGTTTCCACCTGATGGAGGAGCCCTTTCGGGCCCTTGTCCTTAGTCCTTCTTGGCCTTGCCCTGGGCCGCCACGGCGGCCATGGCCGCCTCGATCTCGGCGGCATCGCCCAGATAATAGTGGCGGATCGGGCGCAGGTCATCATCCAGTTCATAGACCAGCGGCTGGCCCGTGGGGATGTTCAGGTTGACGATGTCGTCGTCCGACACATTGTCCAGGTGCTTGATCAGCGCGCGCAGGCTGTTGCCGTGGGCGGCGATCAGCACGTTGCGGCCGGCGCGGATGGCCGGGGCGATGGACTCGTTCCAGAACGGCAGCACGCGCGCCACGGTGTCCTTCAGGCACTCGGTGGCGGGCAGCTGGTCGGCCGGCACCTTGGCGTAGCGCTTGTCGAAGCGCGGGTGGCGCTCGTCGTCCAGCGCCAGCGGCTCGGGCGCGATGGCGTAGGCGCGGCGCCAGACCAGCACCTGCTCGTCGCCGTACTTGGCGGCGGTCTCGGCCTTGTTCAGGCCCTGCAGGGCGCCGTAGTGGCGCTCGTTCAGGCGCCAGGTCACGCCGACCGGGGTGTACATGGCGTCCATCGCGTCCAGGGCGATCCACAGGGTGCGGATGGCGCGCTTGAGCAGCGAGGAGTAGGCCAGGTCGAAGGTATAGCCTTCTTTCTTGAGCAGTTCGCCGGCCTTGCGGGCCTGTTCGCGGCCGGTGTCGGTCAGGTCGACGTCGGTCCAGCCGGTGAAGCGGTTTTCCAGGTTCCACTGGCTTTCGCCGTGGCGCATCAGAACGAGTTTATGCATGGCTAGTCACGCGCAAGCGCGGGTTAAAGTTGGGAAATGCGGATGAACAATGCGCTCATTTTATAATTGAGCGATTTTGCCCTTGATTTTGCCCGGGCGCACCCGCAGATTTGCCCTGCGGCGCCTGCCCGGGCTTGTCGCTACCAAGGCTAGCCGCCGCACTTCAGGATGCTCCGTGGATCTTCTGCAATTCTTGCTCGATAAAAACAACGTCTTCATCGTCGCCGTGGCCGTGGTGTCCGGCATCATGCTGATGGTGCCCGCCCTGCGTAAAGGCCGGGCCGGCTCCGCCGTGAGCACCTCCGAAGCCATCCAGATGGTCAACCAGCGCCAGGCGGTATGGGTCGACGTGCGCCCGGCCGAGCAGTTCCAGGCCGGCCACATCGCCCAGGCCCGCAGCGTGCCCGCCGCCGACCTGGAACAGAAGGCCGGCAACCTGCCCAAGAACAAGCCGCTGATCGTGGTCTGCGACAATGGCCGCGATTCGGCCCGCGCCGCCGCCAAGCTGCGCGCCCAGGGTTACGCCGACGTGGTGCCGCTGGACGGCGGCATGCGCGCCTGGCAGGCCGCGAGCCTGCCGGTCACGCAGAAGTGATCCCGGGGGCCTCGCCCCCAGCTCTCCGCCACACGGTTCACGATACGCAGGAACGCCCATGAACAAAGTTGTCATGTACAGCAAGGATTATTGCCCCTACTGCGCCCGCGCCAAGGCGCTGCTGGAGCAGCGCGGCGTGGCCGACCTGGAAATCATCCAGATCGACCGCGATCCGGCCCAGCGCGACGTCATGATCGAGCGCACCGGCCGCCGCACCGTGCCCCAGATCTTCATCGGCGACACCCACGTGGGCGGCTGTGACGACCTGATGGCGCTGGATCGCGCGGGCGGCCTCGCGCCCCTGCTCAACGGCTGACCCTCTTATATTTTTGCCCCCTCCTACCAACGGAAACACTCATGGCTGACCAGAACCAAAACACCCAGCAAGAAGGCGGCAACGACGCGCCCTCGTTCAACCTGCAGCGCGTCTACCTGAAAGACCTCTCGCTGGAAATGCCGAATGCGCCCCACGTCTTCCTGGAGCAGGAAGCGCCCCAGGTGGAAGTGAGCATCGCCGTCGGCGGCCAGCGCCTGGCCGACACCGTGTTCGAAACCACGGTCACGGTCACCGTCACCACCCGCATCAACGACAAGGTGGTCTACCTGGTCGAAGGCACCCAGGCCGGCATCTTCGAAGCCGCCAACATCCCCGAAGAACAACTGGATCCGCTGCTGGGCATCGTCTGCCCGACCATGCTCTACCCGTACCTGCGCGCCAACATCGCCGACGCGATCACCCGCACCTCGATGCCCCCGCTGCACCTGACCGAAGTGAACTTCCAGGCCCTGTACGAGCAGCGCCTGGCCGAACTGGCCCAGCAGCAAGGCTCGGCCAACGGCAACGGCGCCAGCGGCGACTCGGGCATCATCCTGCCCCCCAGCGCGCCCCGCCAGTAAGGCTGACCCGCGCAACCCCAGGGACCGCCCCATGACCGCTTCCGCCTCGCCCAGCCTGCGCGTCGCCGTACTGGGCGCGGGAAGCTGGGGCACCGCCCTGGCGGCGGCCGCCAGCCGCCGCCACCCCACCGTGCTCTGGGCGCGCGACGCCGCCCAGGCGGCCGCTCTCGCGGCCCGGCGGGAAAATGAACGCTACCTGCCCGGCATTTCCCTGCCGCCGGCACTGCACTATTCCAGCGACCTCGACGCCACGCTCGCCAGCCTGCGACAGGACGGCGGCGCCGGCCTGATCGTGCTGGGCGTGCCCGTGGCCGGGCTGGGCGCCATCTGCGCCGAGCTGGCAAGCCGGCTGCCCGCGCTGGGCCTGCAAGACACCCCCATCGTCTGGACCTGCAAGGGCTTCGAAGCCGGCACCGCCCGCCTGCCGCACGAGATCGTGCGCGAAGCGCTGCCGCAGGCCCAATGCGGCGTGCTGTCCGGGCCATCCTTCGCGCGCGAAGTGGCGCAGGGCCTGCCGGTGGCGCTGACCATCGCCAGCAGCGCCGCGCCCGTGCGCGATCGCACCATCCAGGCTTTCCATGGCGCCGCGCTGCGCGTGTACGCCAGCGCCGACCTGGTCGGCGTGGAGGTCGGCGGCGCGCTCAAGAACGTGATCGCCGTCGCCTGCGGCATCGGCGACGGCCTGGCGCTGGGCACCAATGCCCGCGCGGCGCTGATCACCCGCGGCCTGGCCGAAATGGCGCGACTGGGCGTGGCCCTGGGCGCGCAGGCCGAGACCTTCTCCGGCCTGACCGGCCTGGGCGACCTGGTGCTCACCGCCACCGGTGAACTGTCGCGCAACCGCCGCGTGGGCCTGGAGATCGGCGCCGGCCGCAAGCTGGCCGACATCCTGGCCAGCGGCATCACTGCCGAGGGCGTGCGCTGCGCCCAGGCCGCGCTGGACCGGGCGCGCGCCGCCGGCGTCGAGCTGCCCATCACCGAAGCCGTCTGCGCCGTGCTGTTCGAAGGCGTGGCCCCCATGACGGCGGTGTCGGCGCTATTGGCGCGCGACGCCCGCTACGAAAGCGCGGACCCGGCCGCCACCCCATAACAAGACCCACGTCACGACCCTCCTGGAGACTCCATCCATGTCGCAAGCCCGCAAGTTCCGGGTCGGCCGCCTGCTGCGCGGCCTGTGCCTGAGCCTGGCCGCCGTCCTGCCCGCCGCCGCCCACGCCGACTGGCCCGACCACCCGATCCATCTGGTGGTGCCCTTCCCGCCAGGTTCCTCGCCCGACATCCTGGCGCGGACGATCTCCGAGCCGCTGTCGCAGGCGCTGGGCCAACCCATCGTGGTCGACAACAAGCCGGGCGCCGGCGGCAATATCGGCACCCGCATCGTGGCGCAGGCCAAGCCGGACGGCTACACGCTGCTGTACACGATCAACGGCCCGCTGGTCACCGCCCCCACGCTGTACAAGAAGACGCTCGGCTACGACCCGCTGCGCGACCTGGCGCCGGTCACGCTGGTGGGCACCAGCCCCAACGTGCTGGTGGTGCCGTCCAGCCTGCAGGTCGACAACGTCAAGGACTTCGTCAAGCTGGTCAAGAGCCGCGGCAACTCGCTGAACTACGGTTCGGTCGGCCCCGGCAGCTCGGCGCACCTGGCGATGGAGATGTTCAAGGAACGCGCCGGCGTCGACCTGGCCCACATCCCCTACTCCGGCTTCCCGCAAGTCATCACCGCCATCATCGGCGGCGACGTGCAGGCCGGCTTCATGGTGCCCGCCATCGCCGTGCCGCAGACCCGCGATAACAAGGTCAAGCTGCTGGCCGTGACCAGCCTGGAACCCAGCGCCGCCCTGCCGGGCATTCCGACCATGGCCGCGCAGGGCTACCCGGATTTCGAGGCGATCTCGTGGAATGCGGTTCTGGCGCCCGCCGGCACGCCCACGCCCGTGATCGAACGGCTGAATTCCGAGCTGGCCCGCATCATCGACAGCCCGGCGGTGCGCAAGCAGATGGAACTGCAGTACTTCACGCCCGCGCCGTCCACGCCGGAAGCGCTGACCAGCCGCATCAAGAACGAAAAAGCGCGCTGGGACCAGGTGATCCAGAAGCTGAACCTGTCGCTGGATTAGGCTCCGCCGTCGTAACCCTGCTGACGCCAGGCCTCGAACACGGTCACCGCGACCGCGTTCGACAGGTTCAGGCTGCGCTGCCCGGCGCGCATGGGCAGCCGCAGCCGCTGCTGCGGCGGGAACAGCGCCTGATGCGCGTCCGACAGCCCGGCCGACTCGCGGCCGAAGACGAACACGTCGCCCGGCTTGAAGGCCACATCCGCCACGCTGCGCTGCGCATGCGTGGTCAGCGCATAGATGCCGGCGGGGGCCGCGCCCGTGTCGGCCAGCGCCTCTTCCAGCGTGTCGTGCACCCGCACCGGCTGCCACTCGTGGTAGTCCAGGCCTGCGCGGCGCATGCGCGCATCGTCCAGCTCGAACCCCAGCGGCCGCACCAGATGCAACTGCGCGCCGGTATTGGCGCACAAGCGGATGGCGTTGCCCGTGTTGGGCGGAATCTCGGGGCAGACGAGGATGACGTGGAACATGGGCAGGAAAAAAGTCAGGGGAAGCAAACGTGCAAGCAAGGGCGCGAGTCGGACCGCGCCCGTGCGGAATTGTCGCCGATTTCTCCTTGGCGGCCGGCCATGGCCTGGCCGCCGCGCGCAGCCTGGATCGTACCCGTGCCTCTGCGGAACGCGCGCGGCCGCGGATCCAGGCCGCTCACGACCCGCGCCCCGGCGTGCGCGCGACGGCCAGCACGGTCACGCTGAGCGCGCCGGCCGCCAACAGGGCCCGCGCGGCGGCCTCGGCCGTGCTGCCCGTGGTCATCACGTCGTCCACCAGCGCCACGTGCCGGCCGCGCACGCCCTGCCCGCGAAACACGCCGGCCAGGCCGGCGCGGCGCTCGCGCCGGCCCAGCCCCGCCTGCCGCGGCGTCTCGCGCAGGCGCAGCAGCGCGCCATGCCGCAGGGGCAGATCCAGCGCCTCGGCCAGGCTGCGGGCGATCTCCATGGCCGGGTTCATGCCGCGCCGACGCAGCGAGGCCCGGCTGGCCGGCACGGCGGCCAGCACCGCATCGGCAGGCAGGGGCGCCTCCCGCGCGACGGCCGCCCCCAGCAGGCGCGCGAGCACCGGCGCCAGCGACAGGCGCAGCCGGGTCTTCAACTGGCTGATCAGGGCCACCCCCGGCGGCTCGTAGTCGAATGCCACGATGGCGCGCAGGTAGGCGGGCGGCCGGCCCAGGCAGCCCGCGCACAGCGGGGCCGGCTGGCGCAGGCGCTGCGCGCAGCGCGGACAGCGCGCGCCCGGTTCACGGCAGCTGCGGGTGACGTCGGCCTCGCAGCCCGCGCACAGCCGCGCGCCCCGCACCCGCGCGCCGCATAGCGGGCAATCGCAGCCCATGGCCGACGCCAGCCGCGACAACAGTTGTCGGCCGGCGCGTCGTAGGGGAAATCGGGGCCGGCGGCCCGGATGCGCAATAATGTCTGCCATCCCGTCATCAAATCATGTTC
>NZ_JAGTJY010000117.1:17803-18982 GCF_018195695.1 Achromobacter sp. Marseille-Q0513
TGTCCCTTCCCGAATCCGCCTCCCTGCCCACCCTGCCCATCGTCAGCGCCGACGTGCCGCGCCAGTTCGCGCGCCGTGGCGACCTGTCCGAGGCCCAGTTCCTCTATGGCGAAGTCGCGCGCCGCATGCTGGGCCGGCTGCAGTACATCCGGCTGGCGCCGCAGGCCATGCTGGACGCGGGCTGCGGCGCGGGCGACAACCTGCCGCTGCTGCGCGAGCGCTATCCGGATGCCGCCTACACCGGCCTGGACAGCTGCGAACCGCTGCTGGCCGCCGCCCGCAAGCGCCACGCGCCGGGCGGGCTGGGCGCCTGGATCGGCAAGCTGGCGCGTCGCGGCGCGGCCGCGCCCGCCTTCGTCAACGGCGACCTGGCGCAGACCGGCCTGGCGCCGGAATCGCTGGAGCTGGTCTGGTCCAACCTGGCCCTGCACTGGCACCGCGCGCCGCACGCGGCGCTGGCCGAATGGCGGCGCGTGCTGAAGGTCGGCGGGCTGGCCATGTTCTCCTGTCTGGGACCAGCCACGCTGCGCGAACTGCGCCAGGCGCTGGCCGACGCCGGCCTGCGCACCGCCACGCCGTCCTTCGTGGACATGCACGACTTCGGCGACCTGCTGGTGGAAAACGGCTTCGCCGATCCGGTGATGGACCAGGAAATCCTGACGCTCACCTACCGCAGCCCGGAAAAACTGCTGCAGGACGTGCGCGCGCTGGGCGGTAATCCCGCCGAAGGCCGCCGCGGCGGGCTGGTGGGCCGGGACTGGCGCGACCGGCTCTGCGCGGCGCTGGAAGCCCAGCGCCGCCCCGACGGCGTGATCGCGCTGAGCATCGAAGTAGCCTACGGCCATGCCTGGCGGGCCGCCGCGCACCGCGCCGCCGCCGGCGAGACCCGGCTGTCGATCAGCGCCATCGGCGGACGCCAATCCCGCAATCCCTGAACCGGCGCGACTGCCGGCGCCCCGCCAAACAGGGAACTGCGCCAGGGCCTGACCGGACAGGGCGCCCGCGCCGCTTGGGCGCCGATCGCCTGAAAACTGCCCGCGACCAAAGAAAAGGGGGCCCGCAGGCCCCCCGTTGAACGCCCCTACGCCGCGCTCAGTGCAGGCGGTCGGGCACGATGACGCCCGGCCCCCCGCCGGGCAGCGCGGCCCTGGGCGCGGACGTGGGGCGGATGCGCCCGCG
>NZ_JAGTJY010000118.1:0-18980 GCF_018195695.1 Achromobacter sp. Marseille-Q0513
CCGCGGCGGCCCCCGCCGCCCCCCCCCCCCGGGCGGCGGGGTGGACCGTGCCGGGGGAGCCGTAGCGCGCCTGCAAGCCCGAGTCGCCCAGCATCTGCCGCAGCGCCGATTCAGCCGTGTAGTGCCCCGCCACGCCGCGCGAGCGCCTGCCCGCGACCAGCCCGCTGTCGTACAGCCCGGAATGTCCGGTGCTGGCGGTGAAGCGCTGCAGCGCCTCGGCCAGCGGCAGCGCCGGGATGTCGAAGAAGTGCAGGCCCTGCGCGCCCTCGGCCGGCGCCGCCTGGCCGCGCGCCGCCAAGGCGGCGACGAGCAGGAGGCAACGAGTCAGGAACCGCGCGCCGCGCGCGCCTCGAAAGTGAGCCATGGCAGGAATAGTCGAACATAGCCGTCGATGCTCACCGCGAGGACGGGAGGCGCCAGTGCTGCCGCAGCATAGTCCGGGCATGTGACGGGTACATGACGCGTCACGGCGCAAGGCCCGCGTCGCCGGCCTCAGGAACGGCTGGAGCGCGCCCGCGCCGCGTCGGCGCGCGGCGCGGCCATCGCCCTCGCATAACTGGACGGCGCGGCCCGCAGGTACAGCGCGGCGACGACGGCGACGCAGGCCAGGTGCAGCAGCCAGCCGTCGCGAAAGCCCCCGGTGGCCTCGCGCAACGCCGCCACGATCCAGGGCGGCGCCGCCGCGATCAGGAAGCCGCCGCCCTGCACATAGGAAGACAGCACGCCGGCGCGCAAGGGATCCGGCAGATGGTCCAGCGCCACGATCAGCGACAGGGCGAAGCAGCCGCCCAGTCCCGCCCCCAGCAGCATGGCCCAGGCGATGGGCGCCGCGTCCGGCCGCCACGCCAGGGCGGCGAAACCCGCCGCCTGCAGGACCAGGGTCAGCCACAGCCAGGGTCGGCGGTCCTCGTGCTTGCGTGCCAGCACCGGCAGCAGCAACGCCGCGGCCGCCTGGCATACCGTCAGGGCCGCGAGCAGGCTGCCGCTGGCCGCCGCGCTCCAGCCCCGCTCCTGATAGAACGGCGCCAGCCACGCCACCACCGACGAATAACCGCCGTTGACCAGGCCGAAGCAGGCCATCAGCAGCCAGACGCGCGGCCGCGCCAGATAGGTCGCGGCCGCCATGCGGCCGGAGCGGACGGCCTCATCGGGCGGCAGGCTGCGCGCCGCCAGCGCCAGCGCGAGCAAGGCGGGCACGGCCATCCAGGCCAGGCCGACGCGCCAGTCGCCGCTGGCGGCGGCCGCGAGCGGCGACAGCTGCGCGCCCAGCGCGCCGCCCGCCATCAGCATCGACGAATACAACCCCATGACCACGCCGACATGTCGCGGGAACTGCCGCTTGATGATGCCGGGCAGCACGGCCTGCACCACCGCCGCGCCCAGGCCCAGCATGGCGGCCGTGCCGATCAGTTGCCAACCGGCCGAGGCCCATAGCCGCAGCGACGAGCCGGCCGCCAGCAACGCCAGCGCCAGCAGCACCGCGCGCCGACCGCCGAGGCGCGCCTGCACGGCCGGCCCCGCGAAGGCCACCAGCCCCATCAACAGCATGGGCACCAGCGTCAGCAGCGACATGCGCTTGAGATCCAGGCCGGTGTGCGCGCCGATATCGGCGGCCAGCGGGCCGATGCCGGCGATGAAGGGCCGCAGGTTCAGCGCCACCAGGGCGATGGCGGCCAGCAGCAGGCCGGCGGACGCGGGGTCCCCGGCCCGGGTTCCTACACGCGCCATCGCTTCATGCCCGCCGGTTGATGGCCTGCTGCCATTGCGCATACAGCCCGGGCCCGCCCTGCTCCGGCACCGGCACGTGCCGGATCCGCATGGACTGCTCTTCGAAGGGCCTGGCCAGATCGGCGTAGACCGCCGCCGTGGACAGCCCGTAGGGCGCGCCGTCGTCGTTCGAATAGGCGTAGGCCACCTCGCGGATGCCCGCCAGCCGCATGGCCGCCATGCACATGGGACAGGGATGGCCGCTGGCATAGACCGCGCAGCCGCTCAGGTCCGGCGAGCCAAGCTTGCGGCTGGCGGCGCGCACGGCCATCAGCTCGGCATGCGCGGTGGGGTCGTGCGACACCAGGATCTCGTTGACGCCGGTGGCCAGCACCTGGCCGTCGCGCACCAGCACCGCGCCGAAGGGACGCCCGCCGGCGGCGATGTTGGCGCGGGCCAGCTCGATGGCCATGTTCAGGAAATGCAAGGTATCGCTCATGTCTTCTGCTCCGGGTTCGCGCGGCGGCGGGCGAGCGGCATCCGCGCCGTCGTCCGTGCTGTGGTCCGTGCTGACTATAGCGAGCGGGGGTAATATTTAAAAATTAAATATTCAGATGAACCAGATCCATTTTCCGCATGCCCCGCATGTGGAAGGTCCTCACGCCGCCATGCTAGATCCGCGCCTGCTGCGCTCCTTCGTCGGCATCATCGACGCGCAGAGCTTCACCGCCGCCGCCGACCGCCTGAGCATGACCCAGTCCACCATCAGCCAGCAGCTCGCGCGGCTGGAGGAACAGGTTGGCTCCGCCCTGGTCGACCGGACCGCGCGGCCCATCGTGGCCACGGCCGCGGGCGAGCGGCTGCTGGGCTATGCCCGCAGGATCCTCGCCCTGCAACAGGAGGCGCAGGCGGCGCTGGGCGATCCCGCCGGCACCGCGCCGCTGCGCATCGGCGTGCCCGAGGACCTGGTCAACGCGGCGATGGCCGCGACCTTCCGCGATTTTTCGCGGCGCCATCGGGAAATCCATCTGGACGTGACGGACGGCCTGAGCCGCGACCTGACCCAGCGCTACCGGAGCGGCGAATTCGATATCGTCATCGTCAAGGAAGCCGCCGCCGGCCCCGACTGCCGGGCCTCGTTCCCGGAACCCATGGCCTGGTTCGAAAGCCTGGACGCGCCGCGCGCCTGGCCCGATCCCGTGCCGCTGGTGACGTTTCCGCCCGGCGGGCTGTACCGCGACGCCATGTTCGAACGCCTGGAGCGCGAGCGGCTGCGCTGGTACAACGCGTTTTCCGGCAGCAGCCTGCACAACGTGCTGATCGCGGTCGAGGCGGGCATCGGCCTGTCGCTGCTGCCCCGCAACGCCGTGGCCGGCTATCGCGTCCGGCTCCATGCGCGCTTTCCCGCCGAGGCGCCGATCGTGGTGTCGATCTACGCCAGGGAGCGCGAGGGCATCGTGGGCGAGCTGGTGGAGTTGCTGCAGGCCGTCTTGGAGCGCAGGCAGGCCTCGCCGGAGCGAGGCGCGCGCCGAGCGACGACCGCGAAGCGGATCGCGCCACGGCGCTAGGCCCCGCCAGGCTCCCCGAACCGGGCAAGCTCTCAGGGATCAGATAAAATAAAAACAATTCCCATTTGCATTTTTTGAGGTGTGCCTTGCCTCTGCCTGATCCCGCGCCGGCCGATCCTGTCGCGAAACTCTACCGTGATCATCATGGCTGGCTGTCGATATGGCTGCGCAAGAAGCTCGGCAACTCCTTCGACGCCGCCGACCTTGCCCACGACACCTTCCTGCGGCTGATGGCGGGACGGCGCAGGGAAAACGCGGGCGCGGAACCTCGCGCCTTGCTGACCCACATCGCCAAGGGCCTGGTAGTGGATCATTGGCGCCGCCGCGCGCTTGAAGACGCCTATCTGCAAGCCGTGGCGCAGTTGCCTGCGCGGGAAGCGCCATCGCCGGAAGCGCGGGCGCTGATCCTGGAAACCCTGCTGCGCATCGACGCCACATTGCGCACGCTGCCCGCCAAGACGCGGGAGGTCTTCCTGCTGTCCCAGTTCGACGGCCTGGGCTATGACGCCATCGCGGAGCGCCTGCGCGTGTCGCTGTCCACCGTCAAGCGCCACATGCAAGCGGCCTTGACCGCCTGCCTGATCGCCTACCAGGCGGACTGACGGTGCACGACGCCATCGATCCCTCCATCCTGCAGGAAGCCGCCGGCTGGCTGGTGCGCTGCCAGTCAGAAACCTTGTCCGCCTCCGACTATCAGGCGCTGGCCCTGTGGCGCGGACGCAGCGCGCAGCACGATGCCGCATGGCGCCGTGCTGCCGGCATGATGCGGGATTTCGGCCAGGTGCCGCCCGGCATCGGCCGCGACACCTTGCGCGGGCTGGAGCGCCCGAAGCGTCGCCAGGCCGTGCGCGCGCTGGCCGGGCTTCTGGTCCTGGGGCCGGCGGCATGGCTGGGCTACCGGGCGCTACCGTGGCAGGAATGGCGCGCCGATCTGCGCACCGCAACCGGCGAGCAGCGCAGCCTGGATCTTGTCGACGGCACCCGACTGGTGCTGAACACCGCCAGCGCGGCCGACATCGACTACACCCCGCGACAACGCACGATCTGGCTGCGGGCGGGGGAAATCCTGCTGACCACCGGCCATGATCCGGCCCGCCGTCCTTTCGTCGTCCAGACAGGACAGGGAGCGATTCGCGCGCTCGGAACCCGCTTCATGGTCCGCGACGAGGGCGACGCCATACGGGTCGCGGTCTTCGAAGGCGCGGTTGAGATCCGGCCCGCAGCGAATGACATGCCGGTGGTGCTGAGCGCGGGAAGCCAGACCGTGTTCAATGCCAGCGAAGTCGAACCGCAATGGCAGGCCGATGCCTCATCGGCATCGTGGGAACAAGGCATGCTGGCCGTGCAGAACTGGCGCCTGACCGACCTCATCGACGAACTGGGCCGGTATCGCCGGGGCCTGCTGCGCTGCGACCCCGCGGTGGCGGGAATGCGCGTATCCGGAGCCTTTCCGTTGCGCGACGTCGACGCCAGCCTGCGCTTGCTGGAAAAAACCCTGCCCGTGCGCATCCGCCGGATCACGCCATTCTGGGTCACGATCGTTCCAGGCACGCCAGTTACAAATTAATCGCCCGCCCGTTGACACTTTTTTCGGCCTTCTACGGTGTACCAGGTGAATCGCCGCGACATGCGAGCGCCCCCTGCTTCCCACGAAGGATCGTTTCATGCTTTTGCGCCCCTCCCGTCCGCCGCGCCCGCGCCGCGATCAGCCGTTCCTTGCGTCCATGGGCGCGATCACGCGAGCCGCCGCCCTTGGGCTGCTATGCGCGGCGGCCGGAATGCCCGCGGCCGCCAGGGCCGAGGGGTCTGCCAACGCCGGCGCCGTCGCCCCGCGCAAGATCTACGCCATCGAAGCCGGCCCGCTGGGCGATGTCCTGGCCCGCTACGCCGCGCAGGCCGGAGTGCCCCTGTCCTTCGAACCGTCCATGCTCGCGGGCCTGCATAGCAGCGGCCTGAGCGGCGCCTATACCGCGCAGGAAGGCTTGTCCCGCCTGCTGGCCGGCTCCGGCTATGCCCTGTCGGACCAGGGCGGCGGCGCCTACACGCTGCGCAAGCTGCCCGCTCGGGAGGACGGCGAGGCCACCCTGCTTTCGAGCATCACCGTCGCGGGCACCAGCGCATCCGCTTCCGAATTGCCTGCCGGCTATGCCGGCGGCCAGGTGGCTCGCGGCGGCAGGCTTGGCCTGCTGGGCAACCGCGATGTAATGGATACGCCATTCAATCTCACCAGCTATACCGCCGACCTGCTGGCCAATCGCCAGTCCGTGACCCTGGCCGACGCGTTGAGCGCCGAACCGTCGGTGCGCTTCACCGGCCAGATCGGCGGCGTGACGGATTCGTTCTACATCCGCGGCTTCCCCATCGGGGAAGGCAACCTGGGCGAAATCGCGTTCGACGGCGTCTATGGCGTCGCGCCCAACTACCACGTGTTCTCCAACTACATCGAGCGCGTCGAAGTGCTGAAAGGGCCGGCAGCGCTGCTATACGGCATGTCGCCCAACAGCGGCGTGGGCGGCGTGATCAACATGGTGCCCAAGCGGGCGCTGCCGGAAGACCTGAGCCGCCTGTCCGCCGACTACGCCGGCGCTTCCCAGTTCGGTGCGCGGGTGGACCTGAGCCGCCGCTTTGGCGACAACCGGGAATGGGGCGTGCGCGTGAACGGCATGCAGCGCCAGGGCGATACGCCGCTGGACAACCTCTATTCGCGCACCACCATCGGCGCGGTGTCGCTGGACTACCAGGGCGAACGCCTGCGCGCGTCGCTCGACCTGCTGGCGCAGAACGAGAAGATCGACGCGCCGACGCGGCCGTTCCTGGTGGCCGCGGGCATCGACGTGCCGCAGGCGGCCGATGGCCGGCGCAACGCCACGCAACCCTGGGGCTGGTGGAAATCGGATGGGCAATCGGCCTTGCTGCGCGTGGAATACGACGTCAGCGACCGCCTGACGCTGTTCGCCGATGCCGGCGGCTCCGACACCGTGGTGTCACGGCTGTCCGACCAGACCCCGACCATCATCAACGCCGCGGGTGACACCCAGGTGACGCCCAACCATTTCAAGTTCGAGGTCAACCGAAGCACCTACAACGCGGGGCTGCGCGCCAAGCTGGACACCGGACCGGTGCGTCACGCCATCAGCCTGATGGGCAGCCTCTACAGCGACCGCAATCTGCAAGCCAGCGTGGCCAGCGCGCCGCTGACATCCAATATCTACCATCCAGTCACCCGTCCCGAACAGCACATCACCGCGCCTGCCAATGTGCCCAAGGTCTCGTCGTCCGAGCTGTCCGGCCTGGCCCTGGCCGATACGCTCAGCATCCTGGATGAACGCGCGCAGCTGACCCTGGGCTTGCGCCAGCAACGCATCGAGTCGCGCAACTTCAATGCCGCGACCGGCGCCCGCACCGTCAGCTACGACGAATCCGCCACCACGCCGCTGGCGGGCCTGGTCATCAAGCCGTGGAGCAATGTCTCGCTGTACGCCAACTACATCGAAGGCCTGAGCAAGGGCGACGTGGCGCCGGCCACCGCTACCAACGCGGGACAGGTGTTCAAGCCCTATCGATCCAAGCAGAAGGAAGTGGGCGTGAAGGTCGACCTGGACAGCGCCATGCTCAGCCTGAGCGCGTTCGAAATCACCAAGCCCAGCGGCCAGCTGAGCAACGGCGTGTACGCCGCCGACAGCGAACAGCGCAACCGTGGCGTGGAATTGAGCCTGTCCGGCGAACCGGCGCGCGGTTTGCGCCTGCTGGGCGGCCTGACATACCTGGACGCGGAACTGACCCGCAGCAGCAGCCGCGCGACCCTCGGCAACCGGCCCGTAGGCGTGCCGAAACTCTCGGTCAACCTGGGCGCGGAATGGGACACGCCGTGGGTCGCGGGACTGACGCTGACGGGCGCGATGATCCATACCGGTCGCGAATACGTCAACCAGGCGAACACGCAATCCGTGCCTTCCTGGACGACCTTCGACCTGGGCGCGCGCTACACCGCGAAGGTCTACGGCAAGGACGTCACGCTACGCGCGAACGTCGTCAACGTGTTCAACCGCGCCTACTGGTCCGGCGTGGCATCCTACGGCACGATCTCGCAAGGCGTGCCGCGCACCGTGATGCTGTCGGCATCGATGGACTTTTGAGCGCTGCCGCCGGGCACAGCGCCCCGAAGCGTGCCGCAAACGCGGCGCGCTCCGGCTCACGCTGACGGCCGCCCGCAACCGTCACTTCCAATTGGCGGCGATGACCGGCGCCAGCGCGCTCGCGTAGTTGGACGGCAGCGTGGTCTGTCCCGCGACCGGCGGGGCGAATGCCGCCATCGCGTTCACCATGTTGTCCACCTGCGCGGCGAGCAGGGACTTGCCGCCCGCCATGAAGGTTTCGACCTGGTGCTCGGGACCGGCATACCAGTCCTGGATGACGAACATGTCGCCGGTGCCGATGACGCTGACCTCCAGGTTGTTCGCCGCCCGGCTGAACCAGATCCTGTCCTGCGTGGCCACGCCGGAAAACACCGCCACATCGGCATTGCCCGCGGTCGCGTCGTTTTCCACGATGCGGTCCCTGCCGCCGCCCGGCATCAGCAGGTAGCGGTCATTGCCAGTGCCGCCCATCAGCACGTCGTCGTCGCCGAAGCCGTTCAGGATGTCGTTGCCGGCGCCGCCGTCGAGGATGTTCGCGCCGCTGTTGCCGAACAGTATGTTGACCAGCTCGTTGCCCGTGCCGTTGATCGCGGCCGTGCCCGTCAGCGTCAGCCGCTCGACGTTCGCGGACAGCGTGTAGCTCACCGAGGCCTGCACCAGGTCGGAGCCTTCGTCGGGATTCTCGATGATGACATCCAGGGCGCTGTCCACGATGTAGGTGTCATTGCCCTTGCCGCCGATCAGGGTATTGCGGCCGGAGCCGCCCGACAGCGAGTCGTTGCCGTCGCCGCCGATCAGGGTGTCGTCGCCCGCGCCGCCGGACATCACGTCATCGCCGTCGGTGCCCTGGATCCGGTCGTCGCCGTCGGTGCCGCTCATCCCGCTGCCCGGCAGATTCGCCCAGCTGGCCTTGATCACGGGCTGCAATGCCGCCGCATGCGCGGCGGGCAGCGTCCCCTCGGTGGGCATCGTCAGGCCGGCCATGGCCTGCACCAGCGCCTCGACCTGCGCCTGCATCAGCACGCTGCCCGTGTCGGTGACGAACTTCTCGACGCGATACTGGGCGCCCGCGTACCAGTTGCCGATGACGATGTAGTCGCTGGTCCCGATGATGCTGATCTGCAGGTCGTTGGTGCCCCAGCGGCGGAACCACAGCTGCTCCGCCTTGATCAGCCGCCCGAAGGACAGCACGTCCTCGTGGTTGGCGCTGGCATCGTTCTCGATGATGCGGTCGTTGCCGTCACCCCGGCCGAACACATACGTGTCGCTGCCCAGTCCGCCCGTCAGCACATCGTTGCCCGCGCCGCCCTGCAGCACGTTGTCGCCGCTGGTGCCGGTGAGCTTGTCGTCGTAGCGACTGCCCACCAGGTTCTCGATGCCGATCAAGGTATCCGTGCCCGATCC
Organism: Achromobacter sp. Marseille-Q0513; assembly: GCF_018195695.1. Lineage (NCBI taxonomy): Bacteria > Pseudomonadati > Pseudomonadota > Betaproteobacteria > Burkholderiales > Alcaligenaceae > Achromobacter > Achromobacter sp. Marseille-Q0513. The sequence goes on from NZ_JAGTJY010000118.1 coordinate 8,816, forward strand.
GCCGGTGGCCTGCGCCTGCGCGTTGGACAGGTCCACGGTCACGCCGGCGGCGGCGCCCAGGTACGAGACGGTATCGTTGCCCGCGCCGCCATTCATGACGTTGTCGCCCGCGCCCGCGTCGATCCGGTTGTCCAGCGCATTGCCCATGACGTTGGCGGCGCCCGCCGCGACCAGGCGCACGTTCTCGACGTTGTCCGCCAGCACATACTGGGCCAGCGACGAAACGACCGTATCGATGCCGCCGTCGGCGTCCTCCAGCACGAGGTCGCCGGCGTTGTCCACGTAGTAGAGGTCATTGCCCAGGCCGCCGCGCATGCGGTCCGCGCCCGCGCCGCCATCCAGGACGTTGTCGACGTCCGAGCCGGTCAGGATGTCGTCGTAGCGCGACCCGGTCAGGTTCTCGATGGAGATCAGCGTGTCCCGGCCAGATCCGCCGGTGGCCTGCGCGCCGGCCAGGCTCAGGCTGACCGTGACGCCGGCGTTCATGTTCGCGTAGCTGACCGTGTCGATGCCGCCCGCGCCATCCAGCATGTTGTCGCCCAGGCCGGCATACAGCACATTGTTCAGCGCATTGCCGGACAGATTGGCGGCGATCGACAGCATGATGCTGCCGTTTTCGACGTAGTCGGTCAGCGTGTACGACACCACGGAGGAATGGACGGTGTCGATGCCCTCGCCGGCGAGCTCGATCACCACGTCCGCCGCGTTGTCGACGTAGTAGACATCGTCGCCATCCCGGCCGTACATGGTGTCGGCGCCGCTGCCGCCATCGATGACGTTGGCCATCTGATTGCCGCGTATCGTGTCGTTGAAACCGCTGCCGATGATGTTGTCGATATAGAGCAGCTCATCGTTGCCCGATCCGCCCGTCACTTCAAACGCGTAGTGGTCGAACCACAGACTGGCCTGGATCGCCGACTTCGCGTATTGATAGCTGACGAAATCGTCGCTGGGCACGCCGTACACGCCCGGCATGGAACCGATGATCGTATCGTTGCCGTCCCCCGCGTACAGGATGTTGCGCAGCGCGTTCCCCCGCAGCGTGGCGCCGGCCGAGGTCACGATGCGGCCGTTCTCGACGTTGTCCGCCAGGACGTAGTACGACACCGAAACATAGGCGACATCGATGCCGCCGTCGACGGCCTCGATGATCTTGTCGTTCTGGTGATCGACGTAATGCACGTCGTCGCCCGCGGTTCCCGTCAGCGTATCCGCCACCGGCGTGCCTTGCGGCGGGCCGGCGGGCCGCGCGCCCGGCGTCATGGCCGCACTCAGCGCCGCGCGCAGGGCATCGGCCGCCGGAATCTCGAAGCTGGTGGCCGGCTTGAAGCCTGGGTTGGCCGCGCGATAGGCGGCCATGGCCTGCACGACCCCGTCCAGCTGATAGAACGAGACGCCGTCGCCGGTCTGGATCCGTTCCACCCTGGCGGTGCCGCGCGCGTACCAGTCCTTCAGCAAGACCTGGTCCTCGGTGCCCAGCACCTCCACCAGCAGATCGTTGCCGCTGCGGCTGAACCAGAGCTGGCGGGCGTTGATGTCGCTGCCGAACACCAGCGCGCCCTCGATGGCGGGCATGCCGGCCACGCCGTGCACGATGGTGTCGCGCCCGTCGCCGCGCTTGAAGATGTAGGTGTCGTTGCCGCCGCCGCCATACAGCAGGTCGTTGCCGCGTCCGCCGCTGAGGGTATCGTCGCCCATGCCGGCGTTGAGCAGGTCGTCGCCATCCAGGCCATACATGACGTTGGCCCCAGCATCGCCATGCAGTTCGTTGTCCAGCGCGTTGCCGGTCAGGTGCAGCCCGGAACCGAGCGAGACCAGCGCCTCCACGTTGGCGGCCAGCTGCAGGACGCTCAGGGTGGTGTGGATCGCGTCGTAGCCGCCGCCGGCGGCCTCGACCACGATGTCGGGCCCGTTGATCACATAGACATCGTTGCCGCCCAGCCCCTCCAGCCGGCTGCCGGCGCCGTTGCCGGTCAGGCGGTTGGCGCCGTCGTTGCCCGTGGCCACGCGGGCCTGGGTGCCGACCAGATGGATGTTCTCGACATTGACGTAGGGACGCAGGTCCAGGTCGATGGAGGACCGTATGGTGTCGCTGCCCTCGCCCGCCCGCTCCGAGATCTCCAGATACAGGTCGGGATCGTCCATGATGTAAGTGTCGTCGCCCTCGCCGCCCGCCAGCCAGTCCCGTCCCGCGCCGCCAGCCAGCGTGTCGTCGCCCTTGCCGCCGTAGAGGGTGTCATTGCCTTCGCCGCCGTCCAGGTAGTCCTGGCCGTCCGCGCCGTAGATCGTGTCGTTGCCGGTGCCGCCGTAGAGCTTGTAGTTCACCCGGAAGCCTGAGCTGCCGGCGATCGTATCGTCGCCGCCACGGCCATAAATGGACTGGACGCTGCCCGCGGGGCCAGCTGCCGTGAGCGAGTCATTGCCCATGGTCCCATAGACCGCGCGGGCATTCGGATCCAGGCCACCGTCGAATGCGCCCTGAAGGTCGGCGAACATGCCGTAGTAGGTGCCGGCCGCGCCCATCACGTCCGCCAGCACCAGATAGCTGATGCGCACCGTGCCGTCGGCGCGCGTGCGTTCGAGCTTGAGCAGGACGTCCGTGGCCCGTTCGTTGTCGCCCGACACCGGCACCCAGGCGTCCAGCGAGAACTTGCCGTCCTTCACCTTGGCCGGGTCGAGATAGCCCAGTTCCCAGCCATGCCGGCTGCGCTTGTCGTCGCGGTACTCGACCAGGCGCAGCAGGTTGTTGTAGCCCGATGCGCCGCGTTCCATCACACGGTCGCCCCGATCCATCTGCACCACGCCGAACTCCAGCGTGTCGCGGTCGAACACATAGGTGTCCGCGCCTTCGCGCCCGCGCGCATAGACGTTGCCCGCCAGCTCCAGGGTTTCCGAATTCGCCGTGCCCAGCACGACCCGATCCTCGCGGACCGCGCCCTGCAGGTTGCGCAGGCTGTCCGACGGCATGTCGACGTCGGCCGGACCGGGCCGGGGCAGGTACGGGTTGGTCGAGGCGGCGATGAGGCTGCGCACGGACACCGTGATGTCGTCGAAGACCAGCATGTCGACCTGCAACTCGCCATTGGCGCCCTGCTCGACCACCACGTCCGCGGCGTTGTAGTCCTCGCCGCCGCCGGTGATGCGCAACCTGCCGTTTTCACCGATCAGGATCTGCACGTCGGCGCGGCGATAACCCTGCATGACCAGCCGGTCGATGCCCGCCGCGCCCGCATCGCGCGACAGCAGCGCCATGACGGTCATGCCGCCATCGCCCTTGCGATAAATGTAGGTATCGTTGCCGTCGCCGCCGTTGAGATAGTCCCGCAACAGCCCGTCCCAGCCCGGCGTGCCGCGCTCCGACGGCATGGACGGACTGCCTTTCAGCGTGTACTCGGAACCGTAGATCTGGCCGGACCAGAGCTTCGTCGACATGGAGGTGTCGCGCCGGCGGGTGCCGTCGCTCAGGTTCACTCGCTCCAGATACGCGCCGCCGCCCCACAGGGTATCGTCGCCGCCATAGCCGAGCAGGATGTCCGACAGCGCGATCACGTCCCGATAGGAGTTCTTGTCTATCAGGGCCCAGTTCGGCGCACTGCCGAAATTGCCGTAGCCGCTGGCGGTCAGGTCCCTGCCCGACGCCGTGTAGTTGTACTGCCAGGAAGGCGCGTCGGCGGGCGGCGGCAAGAGGCCGCCGACGCGGAAGCTGATGCGGCCTTCCAGCATTTCGCCAGTCTCGGCGCCCGTCACCAGGGACGACTTGCGGCTGTTCGCGATGCCGAACGCCTGGTCCAGCAGGAAGTTCGGCGCGCTCTGTCCGCCGTAGGCCATCAACTGCATGTCCGGATCGGTCCGTATCATCCGGCCCTGCTGCGTCAGCAGGCCCGCGAGCTCGCGCACCAGGGGCTTTCCCTGATCGTCCAGCAGCGCGTTGAACGATATGTTCTTGACGTTGTTGTGCTCGATGCCCTGGGCGAAGTAGCCGACGATGTCCACCGTCATCTTGCCGTCGCGCGACTGAATCCGCAGCGTGTCGGCCGGCGGCAAGACGCCGGTGTACCCGCCGCTGAAGCCGACGCGCAGCGGGTCCTTGGTCTGTTGCAGGTAATACTCCAGCTCGGTCAGGTGGCCGCGCACTCCGCCCGAGGCGTTGCTGTAGCCATACGAGTACAGCGGGTTCGGCACCCGGTAGTAGATCAGCGATTCCGGCGTCTGCCCGTTGACCACCAGCGTGTCTTCGCCATCCGCGCGATACGACCCGCGGATGATCGTGATGCCGTTGGTGGCCAGGTACTTGTCGTCGCCCTCGCCGCCATCGAGGATCGCCCCCGACGGCCCGCCGGCCAGCTCGTCGTTGCCCTCGCGGCCAACCACATACCAATAGGCCGCCTCCGACGGCAGGATGGGGCCGCCGTACAGATGATCGTCCGAGGCGGTGCCGGCATAGGCGCTGAACTTGGTCTTGTCGCCGATCAGGCCGGAATCGTAGACGGCGACCCAGCCGAAGTCGACGGGGATGTAGCCGTCATTGACCGGCTCGTAGTCGCGCAGCTTCTTGCGCACGCCATCGGCGAACACCACGGTCGTGTCGTCGGAGAAGTCCTTCAGGGTCAGCGAATTCGCGCCCCACTTGATGGTTCCCCGGATCTGGTGGAACAGGTCGAAGGTGACCGCGTTCGACGCCACATCGGTGAACACGATGGTGTCCGCCGCCGACAGCGCCCAGACGGTATCGTTGCCCGAGTTCGAACCGACCCGGATCGTGTCGGTGCCGGAGCGGGCGATGATGACGTCGTCGCCGGTGCCGCCGTCGTACAGGTTGACGCCGTCGCCGCCGATCAGCGTGTCGTTGCCGGCGCCGCCATACAGCTCGTCATTGAAATCGCCGCCGTTGAGCAGATCGTTGCCGTCGTCGCCGTACAGCACGTTGTTGCCCGCGCCGCCCGACAGGCTATCGTTGCCGGCGCCGCCATAGAGCGTGTCCGCGCCATTGCCGCCGCTGAGCACGTCGTCGCCCGCGTCGCCGCGCAGCTCGTCGTCGCCGTTGCCGCCGGTCAGCCGGTCGTTGCCGTCGCCGCCATACAGCTTGTCGTTGCCGTCGCCGCCGACCAGCTCGTCCTGACCGGCGCCGCCGGCCAGCGTATCGTCGCCGGCGCCACCGTCCAGGCGGTCGTCATCGGCGCCGCCGTCCATCACGTCCTTGCCGGCGCCGCCGCGCAGCACGTCGTTGCCCGCGCCGCCATAGAAGGTGTCGTCGCCCTGCCCGCCGCCGTCCAGGATGTCGTTGCCGCCGCCGCCATACAGCGTGTCGTTGCCGGCGCCGCCGTAGAGCTGGTCGTTGCCGGACAGCGTTCCCGCCACGTCGTCGCCGTACAGCGTGGCGCCGTTGTTGGCGGCGCGCAGCACGTCGTCGCCGCCGCCGCCCACCAGCGTGTCGGCGCCCACCGCGCCGTTCGGGGCCAGCATCTCGACGCGGTCATTGCCCGCGCCGGTGTCGATGCGGTTGCCGCCCGCCAGGGCGTAGACCAGGTCATTGCCATCGCCGGTGCTGATCTGCAGGCCGTTGTTCTTGCGCGCGTAGACGATGTCGTCGCCGCCCAGGGTATCGAAGGTCTTCAGGCCCAGTTTTTCCTGGACGATGACGTCGCCCGACTGGGTCAGCGCCTTGCCGGTCAGCAGCAGCGAGGCGCGCGGGCCTCCCTGGAAGTACATATTGTCCGGCACCAGCTCGATGTCGTTGGCCGCCAGGCGGTCGACGCTGAAGGTGAACGGCACGTACAGGTCGAGGCGCTGGCCATCCTGGTTGGTCAGGCGCACCCGCGCCGAGAAGCTGTTGACATCGACGCTGGCGTAGGTCGCCGTCACCGTGAAGCGCAGGTTGGCCGCGTCCAGGAACTCGACCGAGTCCAGCGCCTCCAGGTCCACGATGCCCGAGGTCTTGAAGCCAGGGCCGAACACGAAGCGGTCGGCGCCCGCGCCGCCCGTCAGGATGCCGCCCAGGGACGTCAGCGTGTCGTCGCCGTCACCGCCATCCAGCAGGCCCGAGCCCGTCAGCCTGTCGTTGCCGGCCTCGCCATAGAGGTAGCCGCTGCCGATCAGCACGTCGTCGCCGGCGCCGCCCCGCATGGTGGTGACATCGGAGCCATAGTGCTGCACCCCGTACCACATGATTTCGCCGCCCTGCATCAGGACGCCGGAGCCGTCAGTGCGCACGCCGCGCAGGGTGTCGTCGCCCGCGCCGCCATTGAGCGTATCGGAGCCGGCCGTACCCAGCAGGGTATCGTCGCCGGCGCCGCCGTCCAGCGTGTCGTTGCCCGCGCCGCCATCGAGGTAGTCGTTGCCGTCGCCGCCATTCAGCACGTCGTCGCCCGCGCCCCCCATCAGGATGTCGGCGCCCGCGCCGCCATACAGCCGGTCGTCCCCGCCATTGCCCGTCAGCAGATCGTCGCCGGCGCCGCCGTCCAGCACTTCCGCGCTGTCGTCGCCGATGATTTCGTCATTGCCGGCGCCGGCGTAGTAACTGCGCGGACTGTTCTTCAGCGCCCGCTCCCATTCCGGCCCCAGGCCCACCGGATTGGCGCTGGCCGCGCCCGCCACCAACAGGTCGTCGCCATCGGTACCTTGCGGTCCCCAGTTCACGCCGATGATCTCGAAATTGCGCGCCAGCTCATCGAGCGTGTAGAGATCGTTGCCGACGCGGTAGAAATCGGCCCAGGTGGTCAGGCTGGTGCGCACGCGCTCCAGCGTGGGGTTGTAGCCGATGCGCTCGTTGTGCTGATAGGACACCACGCCGCCGCTGACGACGCCGTTGAAATAGACGCCATGCTCGGTGACCATCAGGCCATCACGGGCGTAGGGCTTCCTGCGGCCGACGATGGGCAGCGCGGAGACCTGCACGATGTTCTTGTTGGTGACGGCGCCCGACACGGGATTGAACTTGATCTCGCCCGTGGTCGACATCCAGCCCAGCTGGGCATCATCCAGGATCTGCCGCTGGCCCTGCAGCAGCACGCTGCGGGTGCCGCTGCCGCCGGCATAGCTCAGCAGCAGGCCGTCCGCGCGCAGCGTCTGGGTCACGGCCCCCGGCACCAGGCGCCGGGCCGAGCGCAGCGTCAGCGTATCGCCCGCCGCCGCGTTGAAGTCCGTGATCACCGTGGTACCGATGCCGTCATCCTCGATGACGAAGGTGTCGGCATCGTCGCCGCCCGTCAAGGTGTCGCCGATCCCGCCCAGCAGCACGTCCTTGCCGCCGCCGCCCGACAGCGTGTCGCTGCCCTGGCCGCCTTCCAGGCGGTCCTTGCCGTCGCCGCCGATCAGCCGGTCGTTGCCGCGCCCGCCGATCAGGTTGTCGTTCTCGGCCCCGCCGATGAGCGTGTCGTCGCCGTCGGTGCCGACCACGCGGTCGATGCCGGCATTGACGCCCAGCGCATAGCCGTTGGCCCGGCTGGCCGTGGCGCCGGACAGATCGATGTAGACCGCCTGGCTCAAGGCCGAGGCGTTCAGTTCGGTCGGTCCCGCCTCGGCGGCGATGTTCATGCGGCCGGCGTATTCGTCCGTCAGCACATAGCGCCGGACCTGATCCGCGCCCGCACCGACGATCTGCAGGCTGGCGTGGATCGGGCTCGTGCCGGCGGCGCCGGCGGCCTTGTCCTCGACCAGCAGCTGCCAGCGTCCCTTGGTGTCTTCCCCACGGAAATGCACGCTCATGAGATCGACGTTCAACGTCGAGGACGCCGCCGGGTTGCCGATGCCGCCCGCCAGCCCCGGCCGGTCCAGCAGGATGCTGCGGGTGCCGTTCGGCGATATCAGCGTCACGACCAGATCGCTCCAGCGCAGGTGGCCGATGTTCAGCTGCAGCAGCACCTGCTCGGCACGCACCGTCTGGTCCAGGTCGAAGGTCAGGATGCGCTGGCCGCCATCCGGCAGCGCCTCTTCCTGCGCGCCGACCGCGTCGGTGTAGACGGGCGGCTTGGTCGGCGAGACCCAGGTTTCCGCCATCCGCACGGCGGCGGCCGCGTCGACCATGCCGAAGCCGAAGTCATGGCTGAAGTGCATGCCCTCGCCGTTCCAGGACTTGTCCTGGTTGCCGGACCAGACCGTGTCCGACGCGGCGCCAGCGCCCATGTTCTTGCGCGCGGTCAGGGCCAGGATGGTCTGGACGTCGCGATAAGTGAGCTTGGGATTGGCCTGCAGCATCAGGGCGGCGATGCCGGCCACGATGGGCGCCGCCAGCGAGGTGCCCTGCGTTTCGGTGTTGTCGCCGCCCAGCTTCTCGCCATCCGGCGTCTCGACCGAGACATTGGCGGTGACGATGTTCGAGGCGGGCGCGGCCACCAGGATGTTGGCGCCGCGCTCGCTGAACGCCTTGGTGGGCTGGTTGCTGCCGCCCAGGTTGCCGACCTGGTTGATGCCGCCGACGTTGATCGTGTATTCGTTGGACGTCAGCGTGTTGAGCCCCGCGTCATAGCCCTTGGCGCGCTGGTTGCCGGCCGCGTACACCATGACGGTGCCCAGGCCGCCGCGTCCCGTGGTCGCCGCGCTCTTTTGCGCGTTGAACTCGGCCTGTGTCTGCAACAGGATGGCCGGATCGCCGGCCTGCAGGCTGGCGAACCAGCCGAACTGGTCCGGATTGCCCTGGCCCCAGCTGTTGTTGACGACGTCGTAGTCCCGCATCGTCATCAGGTCTTCGCGGAAACGCGCCACCGTCGCGGCGGGGCTGGAGAACGGGATGAATCCCTTGGAATCCAGCGTCGCCTCGTGGGCCACGCCGACGCCGCCGATGCCGTTGCGCGCGGCCCCGATCACCCCCGCCACCTGGGTGGCGTGGGCGGAATGCGTGGCGGTGTCCTTGAAATACGCGCTGCGGTTCGCCGCCAGGTCCGCGTGGTTCAGATCGGCGACCTGCCGGTCCACCGCGAATTCGCCGCTGGGCTCCAGCACCAGCACCTTGACGCCCTTGCCGGTGTAGCCGCGGTCCCAGACCGCGGGCGCGCCCACGGCGCCGAGATACCACTGCTTGACGTAGTCGGGATCCGTCGGCGCATTGGCCGGCACCATCAGCACCCGGGCCTTCATTTCGGACTGGACGCTCGAATCGGCCGCGCTGGTGATGATTGGCGCCGTGTTGCCCTGCGCGTCCTTGACGCGATAGCTGAATTCAATCGGCCCCGTGTGTCCCGGCGCGCGGGTGAAGGTCACGGTCCTGCCATCCTGGCTCAGCGACACGCTGCCGCCGACCGCGTCGCCAACCCAGTGGATCGACAGCTGGGCGGCGTCGAGCGATTGGAAATCCAGGTCATTGGCCAGCAGGCTGGCGGTCGCGATCGTCACGTTGCCGCTGGCCGCGACCACGATGCGGTCATCGACCGGCAGCGGCGCGTCCAGGCCGAGATCGAGCGTGGTCGAGGTCGTGCCCGTCTTGAACGAGAACTTCTCGACGTTGGTCAGCACCATGGTGCCATCACGGCCCTGCACCAGGTCCGTGATCTGGTAGCCGCCGTTGGCCGTGCGCACGAAACGGTACTCGGACAGGGCGCCCGACAGCTCGATCAGGTCGATGCCGGCGCCGCCGTCTATGGTGTCTCGACCCGCGGACGCCGAGATCACGTCGTTGCCCGCGCCCGCGTCGATGACATCGTCGCCCGCGCCGCCGTCGATCACGTCGCCGCCGTTGCCGCCGAAGATCCGGTCGTTGCCGCGTCCGCCGCGGATCAGGTCGTCGCCGTCCTCGCCGTAGATCACGTCGTCGCCGTCCTGCCCCGACAGCGCGTCGTCCGCGCTGCCGCCACGGATGTAGTCGTCGCCGGCGCCGCCTTCGATGAAGTAGTTGTCCGCCCCGCCGCCGACCAGCACGTCCGCGCCGTAGCCGCCATAGACGACCTCGACGTTGGCCTGGTACAGGTTCAGCGTCACGCCACGGTCGTCGGCGATCACCACGGTGTCGATGCCCGCGCCGCCGTCGATGTCTGCCTGTCGGTCGTCCGCGTCGATGACCAGCAGATCGCTGCCCGCGCCCGCCAGGAACTTGTCCGCGCCCGCGCCGCCGATCAGCCCGTCATTGCCGGCCGTGCCCACCAGCGTGTCGTTGCCGGCCTGGCCCTGGGCCTGGGTCGCGCCGCTGCCGTTCAGGTCGATGCGCACGCCCAGCATGCTCCTGGCCACCAGCGCC